>JAGNNB010000189.1 GCA_017990865.1 Lysobacteraceae bacterium | reverse complement strand
AGGCCGAGCACGCGATTTCGCTGTCCTCGACTTCGCCGCGCTGCAGCGATTGCGCCAATTGCTCCATTTCCTCGGCGACCATCGCCGGGGCGTAGAGTTCGACCATGCGCAGGGTGCCCTGCACCTGATGCAACAGCTCAGCGCAGACGCCCATGCGGCCGGTGTCGTTCGGGTCGTCGATGAAACCCTCGATTTCGACCTGCGCGAGGCGCAAGGTTTCGTCGAGCTCGGGTTTCACCCAGCCCAGCGCGCTGTATTCGATCGCTTGGTGCAGCGCGCTCATCGCGCCTCCTCGTAGACGCGTACGCGCCCGCGTCCGCGCCCGAACCGGCGCTGAGATGAATCAGACTGGGGTGGCATACGCATCATTTAGCCCGTGCTCCGTCGCAGAATCCGCCGAAAATCAAGCCGGCAGCTTGAAGTCGGCGACCGAACGGCGCAGGTCCGCCGCCAACTGCGCGAGGTTTCCGATCGACTCGGCGGTCTGGTTGGCGCCTTGCGATGTCTGCGCGGTGATCGACTGAATGGTGCTCATGGTCTGGGTGATGTCCGACGCCGCCGTGGACTGTTGCTGCGCGGCCTTGGAGATGCCTTGAATGAGTCCGGCGAGCGTGTTCGACACCGTTTCGATCTCGCCCAGCGCGGTACCCGCGTCTTCGGCGAGGCGGGCGCCGCTCACCACTTCGGAGGTGGTCTGTTCCATCGAACTGACCGCCTCGTTGGTGTCGGCCTGAATCGTTTCCACCAGCGCTTCGATTCGCTTGGTCGCGTTCGAGGTGCGTTCGGCGAGTCGTTGCACTTCGTCCGCCACCACCGCGAACCCGCGGCCCGCTTCGCCCGCCGAGGCCGCCTGGATGGCCGCGTTCAGCGCGAGGATGTTGGTCTGCTCGGAAATGTCGTTGATCAGTTCCACGATCGAGCCGATTTCCTGCGAGCTTTCGCCGAGGCGCTTGATTCGCTTCGAGGTTTCCTGAATCTGGCCGCGGATGGTGTCCATGCCTTGAATCGTCTGGCGCACCACGCCGGCGCCCTTGGTCGCGATTTCCACCGAGCGTTGCGCCACGTCCGCGGATTCGGCGGAGTTGCGCGACACCTGGTTGATGCTGGTCGCGATTTCGCTGATGCGGGTGGTGGCGGTGTTGATCTGCTGCGCCTGATGTTCCGCCGCTTCGGCCAGATGCATCGCGGTGGCCTGGGTTTCCTGGGCGCTGGACGCCACCTGCACCGAGGTGTCGTTAATCGTTTGCACCAGGCTGCGGAGCTGTTCGACCGCGAAGTTGATCGAGTCCGCGATCGCGCCGGTCATGTCCTCGGTCACGGTCGCCTTCACGGTCAAATCGCCTTCCGCGAGCGAACCCATTTCGTCCAGCAGGCGCATGATCGCCTCCTGGTTACGATTATTGAGTTCCATCGAGGTCTGGTACCGCTGACGCTGCGCGGTGTTCAAGCTGAAGACCAAGAACACGATCGAAGCCAACGCGATCAAACCCGACAACACACTGACCCAGATGTTGCCGAACAGGTTGGTGTCGCGGGCCGAACCGAACGCGGTGAACGCGCGGAACAGGCTTTCGCTGTCGCTGAGGAGTTTGGTCGAGCCGCTGGTCAGTTCGGTCGCGGCCGACTGCGCGCGGAACAGGCTCTGCGAGGAGTTCAGAATCGCGTCGAGATCCTTCTTCATCTCCGTCCACTGGGCGTTGGCTTGATTCAACGCGCCCAACGCGGCCGGATTACCGAGCCGCTGGATGTTCATCGCCTGATCGCCGTTGCGCAGGCCGTTGAGCACCTGCGCGAACACCCCGGCGTCGCGCGCGAGGCGTTCGCCGGCCACCGAAGCGTTCTGGCCGCCGGCGCGGATTTCCGCGACGCTGCGGGCCATCGTCGCGGCCAACACCACTTGGCGCAGCGCGATGTAGATCTGCGAGGACGGCGCGCCGCTGGCGGACATCGCGCGCACCACTTCGTCGAGCTGCGCCTGCAATTGCGGCACGCGATCGGTGAAGGTCTTGGCGTTGCCGGCCAGCGCCACCACCGCGTTCTCGGAAGACATGATCTGGTCGGCGTTCTTGCCCATCGGTACCCACGTGGTGGTGACCGTGTTGATCGGGCCGGACACGTCGGGCGCGCTGCCGAAGCGGTCGTTGAGCAACTTCACGTCGCTCTCGATCTGCGCCTTGGTCTCGCGGAAGGCCTTGAACGCGGCGGCGTCGCCGTTGACCGCTTCGCGGCCGAGGTTCGAAAGCTTCTGCGAATTCACCTGCAGATTCGAAGCTGCGGTGTTCGCGCCGCCGAAGCGGGAAGTCTTCCATAGCGCGTAGCCCGTATTGGCCGCGAATACGAGCAGCGACAGCGCCAGAACCCACAGCCATAGGTTGGTGCTCTGGCTGCGCCCCTTGCCGGCAACGGTGTCCATCACAGTGCTCATGTCTCGCCTCGATCTACGTTGTTCTGATGTTCGGTGAAAGGAAGGATGCGTCGGGCGCGCGTAAGGGCAACCTTACGTGGCCGCATGTCGGAATTCGGGCGTACGGACCAGCAAGTCGAAGCGGAACACGCCCCACAACTCGTCGGCGACACGGTAGGCGCGGTCGATGAAACCGCCGTACCGGCCCTCGCCGAGGGATTCGGGATCGGCCTGCTGCTCGTCCTGGAAGGAACGTTGGCCATACAACTCGTCGATGGTCACCGCGACGTCGCCGCCCGGCTGACGCAGCACCATCACTTTTTGATGCCCCTCTTGCAGCACCGAGCGGGTGCCTTCGAGGAATTGCTTGAGATCGGCCACCGGCAACAAGTTGCCGCGGACGTTGGCCACGCCCAGCATCCAGGGCTGCGCGCCGGGTACCGGGGTGATCTGCGGGACGGTCAGGATTTCCGCCACCGATTCGTAATCCGAGACCAACTTGCGCTGACCGATGCGATAGCCGACCCCGCGCCACAGCCCCGCGGCCTGCAATTGCTCGGGCAGGCCGGCGACGTGCGCCAGACTGCGGCGTTCGTATTCGGCGAGCGCCTCGAAAGCGTCGAACGCGACGGCGTTGGCTTCGGTCATGCGGCGTTCCCCAGCAATTGGTCGATGCGAGCGATCAGGGCGCCCTCGTTCGGCGGTTTGACGATGTAGTCCTTGGCGCCTTGGCGCATGCCCCAGGAACGGTCGGTATCCATGCCTTTGGTGCTGACGATCAGGACCGGGATACGGCTGGTCGCGGCGTCGCGCGAAAGCGCGCGGGTCGCCTGGAAGCCGTTCATGCCCGGCAACACCACATCCATGAGCACGACATCCGGCCGCTCGCGGCGGCAGACCTCGATCCCGTCCTCGGCGCTGCCGGAGGTCAACACCGTATGCCCGTGACGCTCGAGCAAACGGGTCAACACCGCCGTGTCCGTCGGAGAATCTTCGATCAACAGAATGCGGGCCATGGTTCCCCTGCCCCTCCCGATCAGGCGTTGACGTGCTTGCGGATGGCGTCGATCAACTCTTCGCGCGTGAACGGTTTGGTGAGGTATTGCTCGGAACCGACGATGCGGCCCCGCGCTTTATCGAACAAACCGTCCTTGGAGGAGAGCATGATCACCGGAGTGTGCTTGAACACCTGATTGTTCTTGATCAGGGCGCACGTTTGGTACCCGTCCAGCCGCGGCATCATGATGTCGACGAAGATGATCTGAGGCCGCTGATCGGCGATCTTGGCCAGCGCCTCGAAACCGTCGGTCGCCGTCACCACCTCGGCCCCTTCTCGCTTGAGCAGGGTTTCCGCGGTTCGGCGGATGGTCTTCGAATCGTCGATCACCATCACCCGCAGGCCTTGCAGACTGCCGGCTGGATTCTCGTCTTGGGTCATCGTGTCTCCCCGTATGTAGCACGCTCTCGGCACGCTCGCGCCAAGGGCGAACAGCGCGTTCGCCGCGAAAAGGTATCTATATCCCAGCCCACCGACGCACTGTCAAGTTTTCGTTAGCGATTCTATGGACTGGCTCACGTTGACGAGTGTAACCGCCTTTGCCTACTCGCTTTCGTCCGGTCGAGTTAACGAAATTTTTCGCATGGGGACAACTGACGCAGCGCGACCAGAATCGACGCGGCAGGGCGCATCCGCGAGATGCCGTGCGCGACCGAGGCGCGATGTCGGGAAGGACCGAGCGCCTGCTAACATCGCGGTCGGCATATTTTTCGGGTGGCGGGATGGATCGTCGGATGGTGCGCGATGTGGTCGTGGTCATGGACCCGATCGCTTCGATCAAGATCGCGAAAGACTCGACCTTCGCGATGCTGCTGGAGGCGCAGCGCCGGGGGCATCGACTGCATTACGTGACGCCGGGAGGCTTGGCCCTGAGCGACGGCCTCCCGATCGCGCGCACCGCGCCGTTGACCGTTCGCGAGGACCCCAAAAGCTGGTTCGAGCTGGGCGCCGCGACGGAACGGGCGTTCGGTCCGGGCGATCTGGTGCTGATGCGCAAGGATCCGCCAGTCGATGCCGACTTTCTGCACGACACCCACATTCTGAGCTTCGCTCAACGCGCCGGCGCCCAGGTCGTCAACGATCCGCGCGGCCTGCGCGATCAGAACGAGAAGCTGACCGCCCTGGAATTCCCGCAGTGCTGCCCGCCGACGCGGGTCGCCCGCGACGCCGCCTCGCTCAAGGCCTTCGTGGCCGAACACGGCGACGCCGTGCTCAAGCCTCTGGACGGTATGGGCGGGCGGTCGATCTTTCGCGTCCGGGCCGGGGATGCGAACCTGAACGTGATTCTGGAAACCCTGACCGACGGCGGCCGGCACCTGGCGCTGGCGCAGCGTTACCTGCCCGAGATCGTGGACGGCGACAAACGCATCCTGCTGATCGACGGGGTGCCGGTGGACTACTGCCTCGCCCGCATCCCGCAGGGCGACGAATTCCGCGGCAACCTCGCCGCCGGCGGTCGCGGCGAAGGCCGGCCACTGAGCGAGCGCGACCGCTGGATCGCCGCCCAAGTCGGCCCGGAAATGCACCGCCGCGGCATGCGTTTCGTCGGTCTGGACGTGATCGGCGACTATCTCACCGAGGTCAACGTCACCAGCCCGACCTGCATCCGCGAATTGGACGCCCAGTTCGGGCTCAATATCGCCGGCCTGCTGTTCGACGCCCTGGAAGGCTCGCCGTGAACGGCTGCGCCAGACGTGTCTGATATGCCGTCCCGATGAGTGCGATTCCCGCCCCGCCCCCGCCGTTGCTGCCGAAACCGCGCATCGGCGACGACCAGCGCCTGGGCGCGACCCTGGTGTTTTCGCTGCTGCTGCATGGGCTGCTGATCCTGGGCATCGGTTTCGCCCTGGAGAGCGCGGCGCCGGTGGTGCCGATGCTGGATGTGATCCTGACCCAGACCCAGACCCCGCTGACGCCCAAGCAAGCCGATTTTCTGGCCCAGGCCAATAACCAGGGCGGCGGCGAACACGAAAAAGCCCATCGGCCGCGCGACGTGCAGCCAGGCACGATGCCGCAGGCCGAACCCGGGGTGGCGCCCCGCCCCGTCCGCGCCCAGGCGCCCGCCCCGGCGCCGCCGACCCAGGCCCGGATCGTGGTCAGCGCCAACGGAGAAACCGCCGTTCCGCCGCCCAGCCGGGACCAGAAGGTCGAACCGCTGCCTCTGCCCCAGGGCCGGCAAAAGGTCGAACACGATATGGAAATGGCGCGGCTGGCGGCCGAGATCCACCTTCGCTCCAACCGTTACGCGAAGCGTCCCAGCCGGAAATTCGTCTCCGCCAGCACTCAGGAGTACGCCTGGGCCACGTACTTGCGCACCTGGGTGGATCGCGCGGAGCGCGTGGGCAATCTCAACTACCCCGACGAAGCACGTCGCCGACGCCTGTCCGGCACCGTGGTCATCAACGTCGGCGTGCTACGCAACGGCTCGATCGAACGCATCGACATCGTGCAGAGCAGCGGTATCAAATTGCTGGACGACGCCGCGGTGCGCATCGCCCGCCTCGCCGAACCCTATCCGCCGCTGCCGAAAACCGCGGACAACCCGGACATCCTCAACGTCATCCGCACCTGGCGCTTTTTGCCCGAGGGTGCGATGGTCGACGAGTGAGCGCAATGTCGGCGGCATTCGAATCCACGAACCTCTGACTCACGCGAGGGGCTACGAATCCCGCCTGACCATACGCCCGCCGCTCGTCGATTTGCGCGCCGCCTGCGAAAGCGTGTGCGCCGATTCCGCATGGCGTTGCCTGCAGACCAGTTTGCGC
>JAGNNB010000188.1 GCA_017990865.1 Lysobacteraceae bacterium | reverse complement strand
GCGCCAGACCCGCGCGCGGCGACAGCCCGACGCGCACGCCCGGGTGATGGCGGCTGCGCGCCAGCAGGTTCTGCACGTATTCGATCAACGCCTCGCTGGCGTGAACCGCGTTCGTCGCGCGGCGCAGGGCGCGCACGTTGTCCGCGTCCAGCACGGCGACGGCGCGCGCGATCAAATCGCGCCGGTCGGTGCCGGCGAGCAAGGCGCGCTCGGCTTCGTCCGAGGGATAGCCCAATTGCAGGCGCAGCAGAAACCGATCGAGCTGCGAATCCGGCAGCGGATAGGTGCCGGCGAGATCGACCGGGTTCTGGGTGGCGATCACGAAAAAAGGATCGGGCAGCGCGTGCGTAGTGCCGTCGACGGTGACTTGGTGTTCGGCCATCGCTTCCAGCAACGCGCTTTGCGTCCGCGGCGGCGCGCGGTTGATCTCGTCGGCCAGCAGCACCTGCGCGAACACCGGGCCGGGATGGAATTGGAAGCTGCGCGCCTGCGCGTCGAATACCGACACGCCGACGATGTCCGACGGCAGCAGGTCGGAGGTGAATTGCACGCGCTGGAAGCCCAATCCCAGCGTGGCGGCCAGCGCATGTGCGAGCGTGGTTTTGCCCAGGCCCGGCAAGTCTTCGATCAGCACATGGCCGTCGGAGAGCAACGCGACGAAAGCGAGCCGGACCTCGCGGGCCTTGCCCAACACCAAGCCATTGACCTGCGACTGCGCGCGTTCCAGCGCTTCCCCCAGCGACGGGTCGAGCGACGTTTCGAGGGACTTTTCCGACGCGTCGTTTAGCATGTGCGAGGTCCGGGGGATGGCGTCACGTCGTTCTCCTGAGCGCTTCGAAGCGCCCCGCAGTGTACGAGACTCAGACACGATGCATCACCCGCAGTTCCAAACGGAAGGACGCGCCGGCTCAGCGCAGCGATGGTTCGTCGTCGTCTGGGCCGTGGCCGTGTTGTGCAAGTGCGTCCTCGCGATGCGCTTGCCGCTGTTCGTCGACGAGGCGTTCTATTGGCAGGAAGGTCGGCATCCGGCGTGGGCGTATTCGGACCTGCCCGGGCTGACCGCGTGGCTGACGCGCCTGGGCGTGGAACTCGGTGGGCATACGCCGCTCGGCCTGCGCTGGCCGTTTCTGCTGATCGCCGCATGCCTGCCGTGGCAGGTCGTCGCGATCGCGAAGCGGGAGGACGCCACGCTCGGTCTCGCGCCCGCGCACGCTTGGATCGCAGGCACCTTGGCGACGTTGTTGCCCTTGCTCGGCACGCTGGGTGTGCTGGCCTTGCCCGATGTCCCGCTGGCTTTCGCGACGATGCTGTGCCTGCATGCGGTTACGCGGTTGTTGCGCGAGCCGAGCGCATCGGCTGCGGCGATGCTCGCGGTCGGGTTGGCGATCGGCGGGCTGACGCACTACCGCTTCATCGCGGTGATCGGTGTGGGGTTTTTGGCCTTGCTGCTGTCGTCGGAAGGCCGACGCGCGCTGCGCGATCCGCGCGTGTGGGCGGCGGTGGCGATCGGCGCGCTCGCGTGGTGGCCGTTGTTGTCGTGGAATCTGCAGAACGCCGATGCCGGGTTGCGGTTTCAGCTCGTCGATCGGCATCCCTGGGCGTTCCATCCCCAAGGCGCATTCTTCATCGCGGTACAGGCGGCGATGGCGACGCCGCTGCTGCTGTTCGTGTTGCTGCGCGCCGGGTACGCGATGCGCGGGCGTTCCTCGCCGGCGGGCGCGCGCTATCTCGCGGTCTCGGGATTGGCGATTTTCTTCGCATTTTTCGCGCTGGGGTTTTTCGCCGACAGCGAACGCGTGAGTTTCCACTGGCCGGTGCCGGCGTATCTGGCGCTGTTGCCGCTGGCGCCGCTCGCGCTCTCGCGCTGGTCCGCCGGTTGGCGGCGCGCGACGTGGGCGACGGCCGCGTTGGGTTTGATCGTCGGGCTGGGCTATTTCGCGGCGGTGTCGTCGCCGGCTCTGCGCGAACGCACCGCGAGCGGTAAAGCCTATCCCGCGAATTTCGCCGGTTGGGACGCATTGGCGCGCGAAGTCGCGGCCCTGCGTGCGCGCATGCCGGCGGGCACGCGACTGCTCGCCGACGATTTCAAGATCGGCGCGGAACTGGGCTTCGCATTGAACGATCCGCGCATCGCGGTGCTGGATCACCCACTGAATCATCATCACGGTCGCGCGCCGCAATTGACGTTGTGGGACTTGCAGCCGGCGCATCGGCGCGAATTCGGTGAAGTGCCGGTGTTGTTGATCGTCGGCGCTACCGATGTCGAATACAAACGGCTGCTGCGGCGCTATCACGATGTATGCGCGATGGTCGGCCCGCTGCCGCCGCCGAAGGTGTTGAACATCGATCGCGGTCGCCAACGCTTCTTGCTGTTCGCGCTGCCGGCGACGACGACCGAAGGGCCGTGCACGGCGCCGGCGATGGCGTGGATCGATACGCCCGACGACGGCGCGACCGTGGCGCGACGTTTCGCGGTGGAAGGCTGGGCGTTCAAGGACGGCGTGGGGCTGCGCCGGGTCGAGGCGCTTGTGGATGGCCGTCCCGTCGCCGACGCGCGTTACGGCATCGCCAAGCCGGACGTGCAGGGGTTCTGGTCGACATGGCGCGAAGGCGGTTCCACCGACCCGCACCAGCCGAACGTCGGTTTTCGCGTCGAAGTGGACATGAGCGATTCGCCGCCGGGCGCGTATCGACTCGGATTGCGTCTGTACGGCGCAGACGGCGCGGTCGAAGATTGGCCGGAACGCATCGTCGTGTTGCGGTAGACGTGTTGCGGTAGAGCGGAGCGAAGCTCCGCTGAACATCACAATCGCTTCGGATGGGTTTTCAGCGGAGCTTCGCTCCGCTCTACCCAAGTCTTTAAACGATGCGTTGTCGAACGGCGCCTCACGGAATCGCGTAACCCGCTTCCCGCAACAGCCGCGCGGTGGCGATCAGCGGGAGCCCGATCAATGCGGTGGGGTCTTGGGTGTCGATCGCGTCGAACAGCGCGATGCCCAGACCTTCGGATTTGAAGCTGCCGGCGCAGTCCAGCGGTCGCTCGCGTTCGACATAACGCGCGATTTCGTCGGGCGCGAGCGTGCGGAAGCGCACGACGGTGACGTCCAGCGCCTCGAAACGGCGACCGCCCGGGCCGGCGAGGCATAACGCGGTGAGAAAACGCACCGAACGCCCGGACATCGCGGCCAGTTGCGCGACGGCGTTTTCGACGCTGCCGGGTTTGCCCAGCGGCCGGCCATCGAGTTCGGCCACTTGATCGGAGCCGATCGCCCAAGCGTTCGCGGGCGCACCATCGCCACCGAACGCCGCGCGACCCAAGACGGCCTCGGCTTTCGCGGCGGCCAACCGCACCGCCAGCGCCTCGGGCGTCTCACCCGGCTGCGGCGTTTCGTCCGTCTCCGGCCGAGCCACGGAGAAATCGAGACCGAGCCGCGACAGCAGTTCGCGGCGGTAGGGCGAGGTGGAGGCGAGGATCAGCGGCGCGACGACCTGGGAGGAGGGCGAGGGCATCGGGCCGGCCTCAGGACGCGGCCCTGCGGGCGCGCTCGATCACGCTCAGTTGCTGGTCGATCCGCTGCCGGGCGGCCTCCATCGAGGTCCGCATTTCGTCGAGTCGTTTCGATGACGCGGTTTGGCCGTATTCCTGCAGCCACAGGCGTTGCCGCAGCATTTCCTGCAGCGCGGTGCGGACGGTCTCGTCCTCCGCGCCGGTCGCGGCCTCGATTTCGGCGCGGGCGGCGCGCAGCCGCGCTTCGAAGGCGTCGGCGGCGTCGAGCAGGCGGAGCAGGGCGTTTCGATGCCGTCGGCCGCGCCACAAGACCCACCAGGCTGTGCCCAGCGCGACGACGAGTACCGCGAGGAAGAAAAGCGTGAGAACGGGCACGTCGGCGCATCGAATCGGGGGCGACAGTCTGCCGCGACCCGCGCAAGGCGGCAATCGGGACGCTCGAACCCTGGAATCGCCGTCATGGCCAACGCGAAAACCCCGTCGCGACAAGGTCTTGGGTTTGACACGCCCGCGGACGGCCTCTAACATTCCGCGTCTTATGTCCGCTGAAGTGCCCGAAGTTCTGGACGCTTGGCGTATGGTGGCGGCCCGGCGCAGTTTCGACGGCCGGACGCCGCTGGCTGCTATGGCCCGCCTCCGCGATCTGCTCGCCGACCACCAGGGAGAAGTCCGCTTCTCGCTGGAGTTCGGCCAGGACGCTTTGCGGGTGTCGTTCGTGGAGCTTCGGATCGATGCCGAGTTGCCGCTGATTTGTCAGCGCAGCCTGCAACGGTTCTTGTTTCCGGTGGCGATGGTGCAGCGGCTCGGTTTGATTCGCGCGTCCAGCGACACGATCGACGCCGATGAAGCCGCGCTGCCGCCCGGTTACGAAGCGTTGGGCGTCGAAGACGACGGTTTGCTGAGACCCGCGGAAATGGTCGAGGACGAATTGATCCTCGCCGTGCCGCTGGTGCCGGTGCGACCGGGCAGCGAAGCGCTCGAACGCGACTGGCCGCCGCAACCGGACGAGCAGGCGAGCGCCAACCCGTTCGCGGCGTTGGCGGCGCTCAAACGCGGCGATGAAGGTTGACGAAAGTTGGCGAAGGTTGGCGAAAGGTTCGAGTCGATGAAAGTTCAAGTCGACGAAGGATTCGAGCCGACGAAAGATTCAAAAGGGTTCGTCGAGCGGTCGGTGGTGGTCGCGCGGTCGACGGCGAATCGAGTTGCAGACACACATTTCATACACACTTTTAGCGTTGAAGCTGGAGCAATCCCATGGCAGTCCAGAAATCCCGAGTCACTCCTTCCCGTCGCGGTCAGCGTCGTTCGCACGACGCCCTCACCGCCAAGCAACTGGCGACCGACCCGACCTCGGGCGAGACCCATCTGCGCCATCACATCACCAAAGACGGCTACTACCGCGGCCGTCGCGTGATCGCTCCGAAGGTCAAGGTCGCCGACGAAGAGTGATCTCGTCGGCGCCGTGCGCGGCGGGAACCGACTCTTTCATCGACGAGTCGCCGCTGCCGCGAACGGAGTCGCGCGATCGCTGCGCTTTGCGCTCGCAAGCGTCGGCTAGGAAGCCGGTCGCCGACACGACCTATCTCGATGCGGCCGTCCAGGCCGCATCGTCGTTTATACGGGCTTCCACGAGGTAATGACGGGCATGAGCCAACAGATTTACGCGCGGATCGCGGGCACGGGCAGTTATTTGCCCGAGAAAGTCCTCACCAACGAAGATTTGTCGAAAATCGTCGACACCAGCGACGAATGGATCGTCGCGCGCACCGGCATTCGTCAGCGGCATATCGCCGCCGAGGGAGAAACCTCCGGCGATCTGGGCTATCGCGCCGCTCTGCGCGCGCTCGAAGCCGCGGGCGTGGACGCGTCCGAGATCGATCTGATCGTCGTCGGCACCACCACGCCCGATCTGATTTTTCCGTCCACCGCTTGTCTGATCCAGCATCGCCTGGGCGCCAACGGTTGCGCCGCATTCGACGTCAACGCCGCGTGCTCGGGTTTCGTCTACGCTTTGACCGTCGCCGATAAATTCATTCGCTCCGGCGCTTCGAAAACCGCTCTGGTGATCGGCACCGAAACGCTGACTCGCATGGTGGATTGGAGCGAACGCACCACCTGCGTGCTGTTCGGCGACGGCGCTGGCGCGGTGGTGCTCAAGGCCGATACCGAGACCGGCATACTCAGCACGCATATGCACGCCGACGGCGGCAAGAAGGAATTGCTGTGGAACCCGGTCGGTGTGTCGGTCGGGTTCAAACCCGAAGAGAAGAATGCCGGCGTCCGCATCCTGATGACCGGCAACGAAGTGTTCAAACATGCGGTGAAAGCGCTGGATTCCGTGGTGGAAGAAGCGCTCGAAGCCAATGGGCTCGATCGCCACGATATCGACTGGTTGATCCCGCATCAGGCGAATCTGCGCATCATCGAAGCGACCGCCAAACGTCTGGATATGCCGATGGAGCGCGTGATCGTCACCGTCGATCGGCACGGCAACACCTCGTCGGGTTCGGTGCCGCTGGCTCTGGACGAAGCGGTGCGCACCGGCAAGATCCAGCGCGGCCAATTGGTGCTGTTGGAAGCCTTCGGCGGCGGCTTCACCTGGGGCTCGGCCTTGTTGCGTTTTTGAGACCGGGAATCGGGAATCGGGAATAGCGACTCCGCGATTTAACTCAGTGGAAAAGGCTCGCTTGATCGCGAGCTTTTTCGTTTCCGTCCCGCATGGATCCATGT
>JAGNNB010000187.1 GCA_017990865.1 Lysobacteraceae bacterium | reverse complement strand
GTGGTGGCTGGCGGGTCTGGCCGACGCCGGCCCGCGCGGCGGCGATGTCGAGACCTTCGCCTCGCGATTGCAGGGCACGGCCGCCGCCGATGGCGCCCGACACGCGACCGTCGCCCAGGCCCTCGACGCGGCGATCCGCGAAGCGCGACGCCGTACGACCGGCGACGGCGATGTTCCAATCGCCCCCCGCGTGTTGGTCTTCGGCTCGTTCCATACCGCAGCGGCGGCGCTGCGGGTGTTGAATGCGGACATGTCGTCCGTTTCGCTCTGAGAGACTGCCGGACTGAACCCGCGCCGTGCGAACGACGCCGCAGGCTATAATGCCCGCGCTTTTTACGCCGAGGTGTTGCGCTTGGATACGCCCTTGAAACAGCGTCTCATCGGTGCGGCGGTCCTGATCGCGCTGGCGGTGTTCTTCCTGCCGATGTTGGTCAAAGGCCCTGCACCGGACAGCGGCGTGTCCGATGTCTCCACCGACATTCCCGATGGCCCGGAGGGCGCGGGCCAATCCCGCGACTTGCCGCTGGCGGCGCCAGGCGACGTGCCTCAAGGCGGAGCTGTGGGGATGGACGCCACGCCTGTGGATCGCCCCGCAGCCGACGCGCCGACGCTGACGACTCCGACGGGCGATACCGCCGCTGCACCGGCCGACCCTGCCGCCGCAACCGACGCTTCCGGCGCCGCGGCGCTGCCGCCCACGGCCGCGGGCGGCAATTACGCGGTGCATTTCGGCGCTTACGCCACGCAGAAAAACGCCGAGACCGTCGCTGGGCTCGTGAAGAAATCGCAACTGCCGGCTTACAGCGAACCGGCCACCGTCGGCGGCAAGGCCGCTTGGCGGGTGCGTATCGGCCCGTTCGCCACCCGCGCCGATGCCGAATCCGCGCGTTTGAAAGCCTTGGAAGTGCGTAGCGATGTGCCCGTCCGCGTGGTCGTGTTGGATGCCGAATCCGCGCCCGCGACGCCCGCCGTGCCCGCTTCGGACACGCCCACGACGCCCGTCGCGCCGGCGGCCGAAACGCCCAAACCCGTGGCCGCGAAACCGAGCGAGCCGGCCGAGGCCAAGCCGGCCGCACCGAAGCCCGTCCTCGCCAAACCCGCGCCAACCAAGCCTGCCGAGCCAGCGCCGAAGCCAGTGGCGACGGCCGCGAAGCCTGCCGAGACCAAGCCCGCTGCGCCCAAGCCGACGATCACCGCGCCGACGGCGTCCTCCACGCCTTCGACGACCACCGCCAAGCCCACTGTGCCCAAACCGGCGGCCGCCAAACCCGCCGACAGCGGCACTTTGGTCGCGGTCGCGCCGAAACCCAAACCCGCGACGACGGCGGCGACGGCCAAAGTCGGTTTCGCGGTGCAATTGGGCGCTTTCAGCGCCGCCGCCGACGCCACCGCGCTGCGCGATCGACTGCGCGCGTCGGGTTTCGCCGCGTTCACCGAAACCGTGAGCACCGACAAGGGCAAGCTCACCCGCGTGCGCGTCGGTCCGGTGATCGATCGCGCCGCCGCGGATCAATTGAAAGCGCAAGTGAAAGCGAAAACGGGCGTCGACGGCATCGTGCGTCCGCATCCCTGACCCGCATCGGGTTTTATCGCGTCGCGTTCCATCTGTTTTCGTTCCCTCTGCTTTCGTTCCCTCTGTTCCCGTTCCATTCCGCGTCTCATCGTCGAGCGCGCCCGTCATTCACGAGTTTCCGGAGTCACCACCATGTGCGGCATTCTCGGCATCGTCGGTACCACGGACGTCGCGGCGCAGCTTTACGATGGATTGACCGTGCTCCAGCACCGCGGCCAGGACGCGGCCGGCATCGCCACCGCCAACGGCACGCAGATGCGGGTACATAAAGGCAACGGTTTGGTGCGCGACGCGTTCGATCCGAAAGCGATGGCGCTGCTGCAGGGACGCGTCGGTATCGGCCATTGCCGGTATCCCACTGCCGGCAGCGAAGGCAGCGACGAAGCGCAGCCCTTTTACGTCAATTCGCCGTTCGGCATCGCGCTGGCGCACAACGGCAATCTGATCAACACCGACACCTTGCGTCGCGAAGTCTTCGAACAGGATCGCCGCAACGTCAACACCGAATCCGATTCGGAAGTGCTGCTGAACGTCTTCGCGCACGAGTTGGATATGCAGCGCGTACTGACGCCCGATGCCGCGTTCCGTGCGGTCGAAGGCGTCGTGCGTCGTGCCAAGGGCGGGTATGCGGTGGTCGCGGTGGTGCTGGGCTTGGGCTTAGTCGCCTTCCGCGACCCCAACGGCATCCGTCCGCTGGTATTGGGACGTCGCGATTCCGACGCCGGCAGCGAATTCGCGATCGCGTCCGAATCGGTCGCGCTGGATGTGCTGGGCTTCGAGCGCGTGCGCGACATCGCGCCGGGCGAAGCACTCGTCATCACCCCGCGCGGCGAACTGCATTCGCGGCAATGCGCCGACGGCGAACTGCGCCCCTGCATTTTCGAATTCGTGTATTTCGCGCGCCCCGACTCGATGATGGACGAAATTTCCGTGCACAAGGCGCGGATGCGCATGGGCGTGACGCTCGGCGAAAAAATTCTTCGGCTGCGTCCTCAGCACGATATCGACGTGGTGATTCCGATCCCCGACACCTCGCGCGACGCCGCGCTGGAAATCGCGAATACGCTCGGCGTGAAATATCGTGAAGGCTTCATCAAGAATCGCTATGTCGGCCGCACCTTCATCATGCCGGGGCAGGGCGAGCGGATGAAATCCGTGCGCCGGAAACTCAATCCGATCACGCTGGAATTCCGCAATCGTGTGGTGTTGCTGGTCGACGATTCCATCGTGCGCGGCACCACCTCGCAGCAGATCGTGCAGATGGCGCGCGATGCCGGCGCCAAGAAAGTGTATCTGGCCTCCGCCGCGCCGCCGGTGCGCTTCCCGAACGTGTACGGCATCGATATGCCGTCGCCGGAAGAATTGGTCGCGCACGGCCGCAGCGAACAGGACGTACAGGAATTGCTCGGCTGCGATTGGTTGATCTACCAAGACCTCGCCGATCTGGAAGCCGCCGTCGCCGGTCCGAAATTCCCCGGCCGCAAATTCGACAGCTCCTGCTTCAACGGCGAATACGTGACCGGCATCGAACCGGGTTATTTCGAGCGCATCAAACAACTGCGCTCGGATGAGGCGAAGAAGAAGCGGCGCCTCGCGAGTTGAGCTTGTCTCTCGCGTTAGCTCGCGCTTGCTTCTCCCGTGCGCGGAGAGAAGAGCGCCCCTCACCCTCGCTCGCTACGCTCGCTCTTCCCTCTCCCCGCATGCGGGGAGAGGGAGGTTCTTCTGCCTCGTTCGTTGTGTTCGCGCTTTCT
This sequence comes from Lysobacteraceae bacterium, assembly GCA_017990865.1. Classification (GTDB taxonomy): domain Bacteria; phylum Pseudomonadota; class Gammaproteobacteria; order Xanthomonadales; family Xanthomonadaceae; genus Lysobacter_I. The sequence goes on along the minus strand of JAGNNB010000187.1, from coordinate 2,936 downwards.
TCTCCCGCGTGCGGAGAGAAGAGCGCCCCGCACCCTTGCTCGCTACGCTCGCTCTTCCCTCTCCCCGCATGCGGGGAGAGGGAGGTTCTTCGCCCTCGCTCGTTACGTTCGCGCTTCCTTCTCTTCGCGTGCGGTGCGAAGAGCGCTCCTCACCTTCGTACGCTACGCTCGCTTCTCCCTCTCCCCGCATGCGGGGAGAGGGTGCCCGAAGGGCGGGTGAGGGGCTGGCGCGACCGGACCCTTTTCGACAGAATCGCGAACTTCTGAATGTCCTCCGTTTTCGCCGCCGCTCACGCCTGTCTTCGCGCCGCAACGCCCGATGATAAAGTCGCGCTGGCGCTCGCGACCGCCGAAGCGTTCGCGCGCGGTGAACTTTTCATCGACGGCGATGCACAACCGCCGGAACCCATCCGCATGCCCGGCCGCCCCGAGCGTCCGAAGCTCGTGCACCCACGCGAACTGCCGCGACGCGGGTTCGGCAGCGACGAAGGCCGCGCGGCGTTCATCCATTCCATCGCGCATATCGAATTCAACGCGATCGATCTGGCATTGGACGCGGTGTATCGCTTTCGCGGAATGCCGCATGCGTACTACGCAGACTGGGCGCAGGTCGCGCACGACGAGGCGCGGCATTTCGTCATGCTGCGCGAGCGCCTGCGCGAATTCGGCCGCGATTACGGCGACTACGACGCGCATAACGGCCTATGGGAAATGGCCGAGAAAACCGCACATTCCGCGCTCGAACGCATGGCGCTGGTGCCGCGCGTGTTGGAAGCGCGCGGATTGGACGTGACGCCCGGCATGATCGACAAATTGCGCCAACTCGGCGACGACGCCACCGCCGAGATTCTCGTGGTGATTCTGCGCGAGGAAATCGGCCACGTCGCCGCCGGTTCGCGGTGGTTCCGTTGGCATTGCGAACGCGAAGCGCTCGACCCGGGAGCGACGTTCCGTCGTTTGCTTGTCGAATACGGACGCGGCGTACTCTACGGCCCGTTCAATCTGGATGCGCGCAGCGCGGCGGGATTCAGCGACGAGGAACTGCGTGCGCTGCAAGACGCAATCGATAACGCCGCGTAGCCCGCGCGTAGAGCGGAGCGCAGCTCCGCTGAATTTCGAACCGAACCGCTTCAGCGGAGCTGCGCTCCGCTCTACGGGGATGCTTGGAAAGAAAGCGCGGAGAGCGCCATCGCGCCGTTCGAGTCCACCCGCAGCACCGAACCCTGCGTATACCAATCGCCCAGCACGACACGTCGGCAGGCGCGGCCATCGATTTCGAGCGTATGCACGGCGGGCCGATGCGTATGGCCGTGGATCAGCGTGGCGATGCCGTAGCGCGCCAACGTCTCGCGCACGGTATCCGGCGAAACATCGGTGATGGTTTCGAATTGCGCGCGATCGTCGGTTTTCATCGCCTGCTGCCGCTCGCGGCTGGCCTCGCGCGCTTTCGCAGCGAACGCGAGCCGCGCGGCGAGCGGTTGCGAGAGAAACTGCGTTCGCCATCCGGCGTTCCGCGTTTGCGCGCGGAACGCTTGATACGCGAGATCGTCGGTGCACAGGCTGTCGCCGTGCATCAACAGCACCGGCTCCCCCGCCAACACGATCACCGCATGTTCCGGCAGTAAACGCAGGCCGGCGCGCTGGGCGAAATCGCGGCTGACCAGAAAATCGCGATTGCCGTGTTGGAAATACACTCGAACGCCCGTGTCGGACAGCGCGCGCAACTTCGCGGCGACGAAGGCACCGATCTCGGACGGATCGTCGTCGCCCACCCAGGCTTCGAACAGATCGCCGAGGATGTACAAGGCCTCGGCATCGCGGGCTTCGCCGTCGATGAACGCGCCGAACAACTGCGCGATATCGGGCCGCTCGGCGTCGAGGTGCAGGTCGGAGATGAAAAGGGTGGTCATTGCGTCATTGTAGGGCGCACCCCGGCGCGCCGTCGCCATCCACGGCCGCACGAATACCCGACCAGCGCCAAGCCGGCCGAACCGGCGCGGTAGGTTAAAATCGCGGTCTTTCCGCGCTCCGGCCCCGTCATGACCATCCGCACCCGTTTCGCCCCCAGCCCGACCGGCTATCTGCATATCGGCGGCGCCCGCACGGCGCTGTATTGCTGGCTGGCCTCGCGCCACGCGGGCGGGCAGTTCGTGTTGCGCATCGAGGATACCGACCGCGAGCGCAGCACGCAGGCGGCGATCGATGCCATTCTCGACGCGATGGCGTGGCTGAACCTCGGCTACGACGAAGGCCCGATCTATCAAACGCAGCGTCTGGACCGCTACCGCGAAGTGGCCGAGAAGATGGTCGCCGCCGGCACCGCGTACTACGCCTACGAGACCAAAGAAGAACTGCAGGCCGTGCGCGAAGCCGCGTTCGCCGCCAAGGAGAAGCCGCGTTACAACGGGGCGTATCGCGAGGCGAACGCAGGCTACCGCGACGACCCGAACCGCGTGATCCGCTTCAAGAATCCGCCCGACGGCAAGGTCGTGTGGGACGACAAGGTCAAGGGCCGGATCGAATTCGACAACGCCGAGCTGGACGATCTGGTGATCTTCCGCGCCGACGGCTATCCCACCTACAACTTCGCGGTGGTCATCGACGATCTCGACATGGGCATCACCGACGTCGTGCGCGGCGACGATCACGTCAACAACACCCCGCGGCAGATCAATATCTACCAGGCGCTCGGTGCCCCGGTGCCGAATTTCGCGCATTTGCCGATGATTCTCGACGAGAACGGCGCGAAGCTCTCCAAGCGCACCGGCGCCGCCGACGTGATGCAGTACCGCGACGCAGGCTATCTGCCGCACGCGCTGCTGAACTATCTGGTGCGCCTGGGCTGGTCGCACGGCGATCAGGAAATTTTCTCGATCGACGAAATGATTTCGCTCTTCGAGCTGAAAGATGTGAACCCCGCAGCGTCGCGTCTGGAT
>JAGNNB010000186.1 GCA_017990865.1 Lysobacteraceae bacterium | reverse complement strand
TCCAGTAGCTGGTCTCGACTTGGCGCCCCTTGCCGGCGTAGACGAACGGCGATCCGCCGGCTTCGGCGAAACGCTGACGGGTCTGGGCATCGGTCTTCAGGTACAGCGTGCCTTCGATCTCCAAGGCCACGATCCTGCCGTCCGCGTACAGCCCGGACCCGCCGAACATCCGGCGCGCGGTCGTCGGACCTATCGGCGCCAGCAGTTCCCTGAACCAGGCGATGTCTTCGTCTCGCGATGTCATGCGACAAGCCTAACCGAATGTCGGTTCGCGTCGGGGGTCCACATTCTCGGCCCGGGGATCGGTTATGCTGCACCGCAGCACGAATCCGGCCCCGAGGCCGAACCGCAGCCGCCGCGAACGTCGGCAAGGGGATCGAACGCATGTTGCTCTACCAAATGCACGAAATGAGCCGGGCCTGGATGGCGCCGGTGACCTACTGGGCCGAAGCCAATGCGCGCATGTTCTCCGCGCCGGGCAGTTGGCTGTCGATGATGCCGAACGCACAGCGCGTCGCCGCCGGTTACGAACTGCTCTACCGCATCGGCAAGGATTACGAAAAGCCGAAGTTCGGCATCCACTCGGTCGCGGACGACGGACGCGGCGGTTCGGGCAACGTCTACCCGGTGGTCGAACGCGAAGTGCTGCGCACGCCGTTCTGCCGCCTGCTGCGCTTCAAGCGTTTTTCCGATCAGGCCGACGGCATCGTCGACTTGAAGAACGACCCGCCGGTGCTGGTGGTCGCGCCGCTGTCGGGCCATCACTCCACGCTGCTGCGCGATACGGTCAAAACCCTGCTGCGCGATCACAAGGTCTACATCACCGACTGGACCGACGCGCGGATGGTGCCGAAAGAGGCCGGTGCGTTCACGCTGGACGATTACGTCGCCACCATCCAGAACTTCATTCGCCATATCGGCGCCGAAAAACTGCACGTCATCAGCGTGTGTCAACCGACGGTGCCGGTGCTGGCCGCGGTATCGCTGATGGCCGCGCGCGGCGAAACCACGCCGCGTTCGCTGGTGATGATGGGCGGGCCGATCGATAGCCGCGAGTCGCCCACGGCGGTGAACAATCTGGCCGCGCAGAAGCCGCTGTGGTGGTTCGAGCAGAATGTAATCCACACCGTCCCCGCGAACATGCCTGGCCGCGGGCGCCGCGTGTATCCCGGTTTCCTGCAGCACATGGGCTTCATCGCGATGAACCCGGAGCGGCATTTCGTTTCGCACTGGGATTTCTATCAGGATTTGGTCAAGGGCGATCTCGACGACGCCGAAGATCATCGCCGCTTCTACGACGAATACAACGCCGTGCTCGATATGCCGGCGGAGTATTACCTCGACACGATCCGCATCGTGTTCCAGGAACATTTGCTGCCGCGCGGACTGTGGGACGTCGCCGGCGAGCGCGTGAACCCCGGCGCGATCCGCAAAACCGCGCTGATGACCATCGAAGGCGAGTTGGACGATATTTCCGGCCTCGGCCAGACCCGCGCCGCGCATAAGCTGTGCAAGGGCATTCGCGAACAGGACAAGGTCCATCTCACCGCCCAGGGCGCCGGCCACTACGGCATTTTCAGCGGCCGCCGTTGGCGCGATCAGGTCTACCCGCAAGTCCGCGATTTCATCGCCGCGCACGTCTGAGGCGACGTTCGCCGCCGAGCGACACCACGCCGCCGCTCGGCGGCATGGCGTCGCGATAGCGTGATGTCTATCGCAATTTCGCATCGCGACCGATTTCGTCGCGCGCAGAACGGGCTATACAGGCATTCGGGCCTCGGTCGTCGACCGCGCGCCCGACGGGGGGCGAACGCTCACAGCGCTTCGACATCGCAAATCGCATGAGATCGTGTGCCCCATGGACAGCAGACACACTTCGATGGCCGCCCTGATGATGCTCGCCGCCTTGACCAGTTGCCAAAGTTCCCATACGCCGAACGCCGGACCGGGCGCAGGCGCTCCTATCGCCGTTCCCGACATCCGTCCCAGCCCGAATCCCGCGCCCAAACGCACTTACGTGCTGACCTTGCGCTTCGCCGGTTTGCCCGACGCGTTGCAGGACGTGGCCGCCACCGCGGACTTCGAAGTCGAAAACCGCGATTGCGTGCCGTACGACTTCTCCCGCGCCGCGGGCGGCATCCGCCTTCCTCCGCGGCAAAGCGTGCCGTTGGAGTTGAAGAAGGTGGACGCCACCACGTACATCGCGCGCTTGCACGAAGACGCGCTGCTGGACGAGGACTATTACGGTCTGGGTGTCTGCACCTGGGCGCTGAACACCGCCACCGTGCATTTCCGTTCCGCAGCGACGCGTTTCGTCGGTGGCATGCCCGCCGACCGGCTCGTCGCCGAAGCCGATGTGGTGGATCACTATCTGGTCCGCGATTTCGGCCAGAAACCCTCGCCGATGGACGTGGTGTTCGGTGAGGAAGCCGCCGACTTCTATCCGGCCTCGGCCGGCCCGCAATTCACGCTGACTCTCTCCGCTCGCAAGGAGGCGCCATGACCATTTCCAGCCGCGACTACGCCGCGCTGAGCGAAGACTCGTATCGGCATCCGCAATCCAATCCCAACAGCACCGTCCGCATCGAAGGCGTCGATTACCGCGTACTGGCCAACAGCGACCGGCCCAGCGGTTATCAGGGCACGATCTATCAGCGCATGGACACGCACGAGATCATCGTCGCGCATCGCGGTACCGAGCCGAGCCGCGGCACCGGCGAGTTGATCCGCGACGCGGTCCGCACCGACGGCGGCATGGTGTTCAACGGCGTGAACAACCAGACCCAGGACGCCATCGCCTTCACCCAGCGCGCAGTCGATTTGGCGCGGCAGGAAGGCGAACGCACCGGTCGCGCCGCGCCGCCCGTCACCGTCACCGGCCACTCGCTGGGCGGCACGCTGGCGCAGATCACCGCGCACGAATTCGGCCTGAAAGGCGAGACCTTCAACGCTTACGGCGCGGCCGGTCTGCGCCAAGGCGTACCGGCCGGCGGCAACGACGTGATCAACCACGTGCGCGCCACCGACGTGGTCAGCGCCGCCAGCCCGCACTACGGCCAAACCCGCGTCTACGCCACGCCCGAGGACATCTCGGCGCTGCGCGACGGCGGTTATCGCAACGACCGCTCGCGCTGGGACATCCGCAACCCGCTGGAAGTGGCTTGGGATCGCGGCGGTCCGGCGCACGCCATCGGCGCCTTCGTGCGCGCCGAAGGCGGCGGGCCGTTGATGACCGAAGGCAATGTGCAGCGCGCGCGGCAATTCGATCCGATGATCGACAAGTTCCGCGACGACGTCGGCGACATCCGCAACGGCATCACCAACACCTCGATCGGCGTGCAGGACGGCGTTCAACGCGCTCGCGAAGGCTGGAATCGGTTGTTCTCGGACAACAGCCAAGGGCCGAGCAACGCCCCGCTGATGAGCGACAACCCGATGCTGGCCCAGGCCTACCGCGAATTCGACCGCATGGGTCAAGCGCCCGATCAACGCGTGGTGGCCGGTGTCGTGGCCGGTGCGCAACAGCAAGGCCTCACCGGCATCGATCATCTGACCGCCGGCAACAACGGCACGCTGTTCGCGGTGCAAGGGCGCTCGTTGGAGGATCCCGCTTCGCGCGTGGCGAACGTGAACACCAATCCGGCCGCGTTGCCGCCGCTGGCGCAGACCTCCGAAGTCTCGGTCCTGCGTCAATCGCAAGTCGAACTCGCGCAACAGCCCCAGCAAGCGCAAGAGCCGCAGCGGGCCGCAGCGCGCTCCTGATCGCAGAGCGCTCGTCGGGCCAAGGCTCGGCTCGGATTTCGATCCAGAATGGTGGACGAAGCGGGTAACGAAACGAAAAACGGCCGGCGATTCACGCCGGCCGTTTTTGTTTGGGCGCTGCGGTCTGGAACCGCCGCGCGAACTTCCTCGGCTTCGCGCAGCGATGCCCGCGCTTACGCGTACTGCGCGCTTTTCACCAGCAGATGCTTCGCCAGATGCCCGTGCAGGTAGCCGATGCCGCGGGCCAGATGCAGCGTCAGGAAGAACAACGCAATGCCCACGACGAACACCAGCGGCAGCGTGGCATAGCCGTGCGAGGTGCCCAACGTATCGTTCTCCATGCCCAGGAACACCCAGGCCTCGTAGTCGTTGTTCACCTTGGCGTAGCCCAGCCACACCGCCAGCGGCGCGCCGATGAACGCCAGCGAGATGGCGATGGCGCTCACCGCGACCGTGAAGTACACGGTGCCCAGCGGCATCATCAGCCCCATGTACAACAGCGTGGTCCACGAACGCGGATCGGTGAACAAGCCGGCGATCTTCTGCATCAACGGCTTGCCGCGATCGCCGTACAGCGGGCGTCGCGGCATGCGTTCGCCCAGCATCACTTCGACGATGCGGCCTTCGACGAGCGACAACACACGGATCGAACCGAAGAACAGAATCGTGAACGGTATGCCGATGATCACCACCGCCAAGGTGATCGACACCGACAGCCCGGTCACGACCCACGCGAAGTAGAAAATACCGGTCGCCAGCGACAGCAGCATGTAGAACAGCGCGGCGTAGGCGCGCGGGTCGACGACGACGCCGAAGAACCGGCCCAGCAGCGAGCGCCCCTTGCGCGGCGGCGGCGCGCGCAGCGCGGTCTGCACTTTGACTTCGGTATCGCGATAGATGTCGGCGACTTCGTCCGGCGCGCCGTAACTCGACGCGACCTGCGCGATCACTTCCGCCTCGCTCTTATCGGGATTTTCGGTGAGTTCCGAACGCAGATATTCCTCGGCGTCGTACAGCGCGTCCTGGATCAATGCGGGGTCGGCGCCGGCCAAGGAGCGGCGCAAGTGTTCGAGGTAATCGGGGATATTGGTCGGCAGCGGGCGACCCGTGGCGGCAGTGTTCATGAGAGGTCCCCTTTCAGGACGGAATCGAGGGAATCGCGGGTGGCGGTCCAGGCGGCGGTCCAGGCGGCGAGCACATCGCGTCCTGGCGCGGTGATGGCGTAGTAGCGGCGCGGCGGGCCGCTGATCGAAGGCTCGACGAAGCTTTCCAGCATCCCGGCGGCCTCGAGGTTGCGAAGCACCGGATAGAGCGCGCTTTGTTTGCCGCTGAGCGCGCCCTCGCCGTGGCGTTCGAGGGTCTTGGCGATCTGGTAGCCGTACATCGGTTCGGTCGCGGCGCCCAGCACGGATAACAGGGCGAGGGACACGGTGCCGGAGGACAGCTCTTTCTGGAACTTGCGCATCTGCAAGTCGACCACCTCACCGGGGTCGGGATGCAGGCTGGGGGCTGCGGCGTCGTTCATACGACCTCCTTCATAGCGTGGAGGCAATACTATTGCTAACTTATATATAGTGAATATGCCAATAGTCATTCCAACGCAAATTCGTCTGAATAACCTTTCGAAACGGTGGGTGTCCTCATTCGGGAACGCGGTGGATGTCCCTATCGAGGTCGATCCCCAGGTCGCAAAGATCGGTGGGTGTCCCGAATTGAAGTAGTCGAAATGATTGGGTATCCCGATTCGGGGGCGCGCCGCCGCTCTTCCCCCTCGCCGCTTCCTCGGCCAGAATCCGGGGACATCGGGAGACCCCTTCATGCACCCCACTCGCCCTCAACGCCTCGTCGCCCTCGCGATCGGCGGTTTCGTCGCCCTCGCCTGCGCCGCCTCGGCCGTACACGCGCAAACGCCGCCAGCGGACCCCGCGGCCAAACCCAAGGCCATGCAGGAACTGCTGGACGCCTCGAAGCCGACCGATTGGCGCGCGCTCGACCCGGCTCGCACGCTGTATATGGACTTGCCGAGCGGTCGGGTGGTGATCGAATTGGCCCCGGGCTTCGCGCCCGCGCACGTCGCCAACATCCAGGCGATGGCGCGCGGCGGTTACTGGAACGGGCTGAGCATCAATCGCTCGCAGGACAATTTCGTCGTGCAGTGGGGCGACCCCGCGGAAGACGACAAGCAACGCAAGCCGCTGCCGAAGAAAGCCAAAGCCAAGCTACCGGCCGAATTCACCCGCGACGCCAAGAAAATGCCGTTCACCCCGCTGCAGGACGTGGACGGCTGGTCGCCGGAAGTCGGCTTCAGCGAAGGCTTCCCCGCCGGCCGCGACGCCACCGAAGGTCGCGCCTGGCTGGCGCATTGCTACGGCGTGGTCGGTGCGGGCCGCGACATCGCCGCCGATTCCAGCACCGGCGCGGAGCTTTACGTCGTCATCGGCCAATCGCCGCGCCAGCTCGACCGCAACATCACCACCGTCGGCCGCGTCGTGCAGGGC
>JAGNNB010000185.1 GCA_017990865.1 Lysobacteraceae bacterium | reverse complement strand
ACGAGCGTTGGCCGATCGCGCGGATCATCGACCCGATCAATGCGCCGCCGCGTCTGCCCTGCGAATTGACGGTGCCGGTGCGGCTGATGGCGGTGATCTCCGCCTTGGGCATCCGCGATCAACGCAAAGAGTGGGAACTGCTGCGCGATGCCGTGGCCTACGCGCGAGGCAACGGGCTCAAAGTCAAACTGAAGGTGCTGGCCGGCGATTCCAAACTGTTCCAAACCATCGAGCAGGAGATCGCGCAAGCGAAGGCCGGCAACGCGCTGGGTGCGGACGATACCGAAGTCGGGCCGATCGAAACCACGCCGTCGCGGTTGACCCAGCGCATTCGCGAATGGGCGCCGAACATCTTGCACGCGTTCTGCCACGGCCGTGCCGATGCCGGCGGCCAAGCCCTGGAATTCGCCACCGCCAACGATCATCTGCAGTTCGCCGCGCACGACCCGGCGACGACCGTCGGTTCGGTCGTGGTATCGGCACAACATCTCGTCACGCTGGGCGCTTCGTTGGGGAATCCGTGGCTGATGGTGCTCAACTGTTGTTCCAGCGGTCAAGCCGGCGTCGGCTTGCAGTCGATGGCCAATCAAATCGTATCGCGCGGGTTTCCTGCGGTAGTCGCGATGATGGAGCCGGTCGCCGCGAACGATGCCTACGAATTCACCCGCGCGTTTTATCCGCGGGCGTTCGATCTGCTGAAGAAAGCGAGCGACGAACTCGCGAACAAGACCAGTGTGTCCCTGGAATGGACCCCGGCGATGTACCACGCGCGCTGCGCGATTTCCGAATTGGACGGGCGCGAAGCCGAAAATTCGCCGGAATGGTCGCTGCCGGTGCTGTATCTGCGCGGTTTGGACGAACAGCTTTTCGTGCGCCCGATGGGGCACACGCCGAAGCAATCGGAAGAGTATCGGGTGCGCGTCGAAACCGTCGCAGCATGGCTGCGCACGGCCGGTCAACAATTGACCGAAGCGCAGCGGATCGAAGCGATGGAAGCGGCGCTGGGTTCGGTACCGCGCGCGTTTTGGCCCTCGCCGGACGGGAGTTTGAGTCGTGTCGACGGATAAGCCCGACGAACCGTTGTTGCAGGCCAATGCGTGGTGCGGCGATGCCGCCGCGACCGGAGCGCGATCTCCGCGCGCATCGGCTTGGGCGTTGCGACGCAGCATCGAACGACCGCGCAATCTGTTGGGGCCGGCCGCCGCGCCGAACGTGGATTTGCGCGATTGGAAGCACGAAAAAGTCGGCTGGGGCGTGGTGCTGCCCGATCGCGACGGCTTGCTCAACGGCGAACGCGACACCGGCGCGGATGCGCCCGCGGCGATCCGTAAGCTGATCGCCGCGCGCGGCGGCGCTCCGGTGTTCCGCTATCGGCCCGACATCGCGGACAGCGGCCGTTTGCAGCGCTATTACGGCCACGGCAAAACCGCGAGCCTGCGCGTCGGCGGCAGCTATGGCATCGCCGACGACAGATCGGTGCCGCGCTATCTGCTGATCGTGGGTTCGCCCCTGCAAATTCCCTGGAAATTCCAATACCGCCTGCAGTGCGACGCCTTCGTCGGGCGTTTGGATCTCGACGACGATGGCCTCGAGCGGTATGTCGATGCGCTGTTGAACGATTGGCCGGGCGCATCGCGGCACGCGGACAAGCCGGTGCTGTGGGCGGTGGATCACGGCCATCCGGATATCACGTACCTGATGCGCAAAGTCGTCGCCGAAAAAATGCACGCGGCCTTCGTGGGCGGCGGTTTCGATGCGCGCTTGCTCACCGACGGACAAGCGCGATCGGCGGATTTGTGCGACATGCTGAAAGCATGTCAGCCCGCGTTCGTGCTGACTTCCAGCCACGGCGCGACCTTTCCGCTCGATCGCATCGACGCATTGAAGGCGCAGTTGGGACTGCCGGTCGATCTGGATCACGAACCCTTGAAGATCGACGCGCTGCTGCAGGCATGGAACCCGTGCGGCGCGATTTGGTATGCGCATGCCTGTTGCTCGGCCGGCGCCGATCGACCGTCGAGTTTTCAGGACGTGGTGGCCGCGAACTCGTCGTTGGGACGCATGCTCGCGGCGATCGCCCAAGGCGGCCCATGCACGGCGCCGCTTCCGCGCGCGCTGCTCGGCGGCGATCGCCCGCTGGCGGCGTTCGTCGGACATGTCGAACCCACGTTCGATTGGACCTTGCGCGATCCTGTCACCGGGCAAGTGATGACCCAGAGCATGATCGTCGATACGTTCTATCAGAGCCTGCATTCGGCGCCGAGAACGCCGATCGCGATGGCGATGGACGGGTATTACGACGCCGTCGCCGGGTTGCTGTTGGAACATGGCGACGCCGTCGATGCCTACGAGCAACACGAAGCCGGCGCCGAAACCCGCGCGATGCAGGCCAAATTGATGGCGATGGACCGCCTGTCGATGGTGGTGCTGGGCGACCCGACGGTGTGCGTCGCAGATTGATATCGCGCGATAAAAACGCCCCCAAACGCCTTCCGCAGAGCGGAACGCAGCTCCGCCAAACACCCAAATACGCCCATGTAGAGCGGAGCAAAGCTCCGCTGTTCTTTCTTCGAACACCTGTTCAGCGGAGCTGCGCTCCGCTCTACGGGGGCTTGAAGGGCAGCGGAGCTGCGCTCCGCTCTACATGCCGCTCAAGGTGGAATTCGGGAAGCCGCTAGGGAAATTACGCCGCGACGGTATCGGCGACTTGCTTGTAATCCTCGATGCGATCGAAGTTCATGTAGCGATAAATCTCGGCGCCCTTCTCATTGATGATGCCGATGTCCGCCATGTATTCCTCTTTGGTCGGAATACGACCGAGGCGCGAGCAGATCGCAGCGAGTTCCGCCGAGCCCAGGTACACGTTCGAATTCTTGCCGAGGCGGTTCGGGAAGTTGCGGGTGCTGGTGGAGAAGACGGTCGCGCCTTCGCGCACCTGCGCCTGATTGCCCATGCACAGCGAGCAGCCCGGCATTTCCATGCGCGCGCCTGCGGTGCCGAAGGTGCCGTAATGGCCTTCCTTCGTCAGTTCGGACGCATCCATCTTGGTCGGCGGCGCCACCCACAGGCGCGTCGGAAGATCGCGTTTGCCTTCCAGCAGTTTCGCGGCGGCGCGGAAGTGGCCGATGTTGGTCATGCACGACCCGATGAACACTTCGTCGATCTTGGCGCCGGCCACTTCGGAGAGCGTTTTCACGTCGTCCGGGTCGTTCGGGCACGCGAGGATCGGCTCATGCACGTCGGCCAAATCTATATCGATTACAGCCGCGTATTCTGCGTCGGCATCGCCCTGCAGCAACTGCGGATCGGCCAACCAGGCTTCCATCTTCTGAATGCGCCGACCGATCGAACGCGCATCGGCGTAACCCTCCGCGATCATCCATTTCAGCAGCGTGATATTGCTGGTGATGTACTCGATGATCGGCTCTTTATTGAGATGCACGGTGCAACCGGCGGCGGAACGCTCAGCCGAGGCGTCGGACAACTCGAACGCTTGTTCGACTTTGAGATCCGGCAAGCCTTCGATTTCGAGAATGCGGCCCGAGAAGATGTTCTGCTTGCCCTGCTTGGCGACGGTCAACAAGCCTTGCTTGATCGCATACAGCGGAATCGCGTTGACCAGATCGCGCAGCGTCACGCCCGGCTGCATCTGGCCCTTGAAACGCACCAGCACCGATTCCGGCATATCCAGCGGCATCACGCCGGTCGCCGCGGCGAAGGCGACCAGACCCGAACCCGCCGGGAAACTGATACCGACTGGGAAGCGCGTATGCGAATCGCCGCCGGTGCCGACGGTGTCGGGCAACAGCATGCGATTGAGCCAGGAGTGGATCACGCCGTCGCCCGGGCGCAGCGAAATGCCGCCGCGGGTCGAGATGAATTCGGGCAGCGTGTGGTGCGTCTTCACGTCCACCGGCTTCGGATAAGCCGCGGTGTGGCAGAACGACTGCATCACCAGATCGGCAGAGAAGCCCAGGCACGCCAAGTCTTTCAATTCATCGCGGGTCATCGGGCCGGTGGTGTCCTGCGAACCCACCGAGGTCATCCGCGGCTCGCAGTACGCGCCCGGACGAATGCCCTGACCTTCCGGCAAGCCGCAGGCGCGGCCGACCATCTTCTGCGCCAGCGAGAAACCCTTGCCGGTATCGGCAGGTTGCTGCGGCAGACGGAACAAGGTCGAAACCGGCAGTCCCAGCGATTCGCGCGCTTTCGCGGTCAAACCGCGACCGACGATCAACGGAATGCGGCCGCCCGCGCGCACTTCATCGAACAGCACATCCGACTTCACCTGGAATTCGGCGATCACTTCGCCGTTTTTCAGCGCCTTGCCTTCGTACGGACGCAGTTCGACCACATCGCCCATGTCCATCTTCGACACGTCGAGTTCGATCGGCAGCGCGCCAGCGTCTTCCATCGTGTTGTAGAAAATCGGCGCGATCTTGGAGCCCAGGCACACACCGCCGAAACGCTTGTTCGGGATGTACGGAATATCTTCGCCGGTCCACCACAACACGCTGTTCGTGGCGGATTTACGGCTGGAACCGGTGCCGACCACGTCGCCGACGTAGGCGATCAGATGGCCCTTGTTCTTGAGATCGAGAATCTGCTGGATCGGACCGCGCTTGCCGTCTTCTTCCGGCACGAACGGCGCGCCCTCGCGCTTGTTCTTGAGCATCGCCAGCGCGTGCATCGGGATGTCCGGGCGCGTGGTCGCGTCGGGCGCGGGCGAGAGGTCGTCGGTATTGGTTTCGCCGGGCACCTTGAAGACCGTGATGGTCATCGACGCCGGCACTTCCGGTTTGCTGGTGAACCATTCCGCATCGGCCCAGCTCTGCAACACGGCCTTCGCGTTGGCGTTGCCGGCTCTGGCCTTCTCTTCCACATCGTGGAACGCATCGAACATCAATAGCGTGTGCTTCAACGCATCGGCGGCGATCGTGCCGACAAGGGCATCGTCCAATAGCTCCACCAGCGGATGGATGTTGTAGCCGCCCAGCATCGTGCCGAGCAATTCGGTGGCGCGCTCGCGGGAAATCAGCGGGCAACTTTCTTTGCCGAAAGCGACGGCGGCGAGATACGAGGCTTTCACTTTCGCGGCGTCGTCGACGCCGGCCGGCACGCGGTTTTCGATCAGATCGACCAGGACACTTCCCTCACCCGCCGGCGGCGCTTTCAGCAACTCGATGACCTCGGCGGTCTGCTGCGCGGTCAACGGCAGCGGCGGAATGCCGAGAGCGGCGCGTTCGGCGACGTGTTGGCGATAGGCGGCGAGCATGGGGAAAACTCCTGTGGCGTGCGTCATTGAGGTGTGGAGTGGGTATGGAATTGGGGTCGGGATTCAAGCGGCCGGAACGATCAGCTTGAGCCCCTTGAAGTAATCGCGAAAGAATCGGTCGTCGCGGGTGATCAGTCCATTGCACTGTAGTAGGGCATGGGCACCGATCAGAAAATCGGGAGCGGCGCGAGGGACCGCGCCGGGCGCGGCGGTCCGCTGGCGGTGGCGGCGCTGCATCTCGCCGGCGCGAAGGGCGGATTTCGCCTCCAGCGCGCTGAAACGGATGCTCATTTCCTCCAGCACGGCCATCGCTTCGGCGCCGTCGCTGAGCGCACCGCAGATCTCGGCCAGGGCCACGTCGCAGACCACCACCGGCCCGGCGCTGAGGCATTGGCGCAAGCAGGCTTCCGCGGCATCGGCATGCGGGCCGTCGGTCAGCAAATCGATCATCACGGCCGAATCGACGGCGATCACGGCGTCGGCGCCTCGTCCTCGATGCCGCGCACGGCTTGGACGGCGGCGTCGGTGGACTCGAAACCGTCGAGCCGGAATCGGCCGCGGGCGCGGGACACCGCGTCGTCCACCGATTTACGCAGCACGATGCGGCTGCCTTCCAGTTCGACCTTGAGCACGCTGCCCTTGGTCAGCCCGAGCGCGTCGCGCACGGCCTTCGGCAACGTGATTTGTCCGCGTTCGGCGACGGTGGCTTCCATCGGCGGCTCCTGTCGGGATCGGTATGGCGGAATCATACATACTTTTCTATGCATACTCTAGTCGAATGCGAGCGATCGGCCTTCAGACCGCTCATGTGGTCGGGAGTCGCTGGTAAGCGGCCTGAAGGCCGCTCGACCGGCAGCCCGGCGACCCGCCCGTTTCGTCGTTCGATGACCGGATAATCGGGCCTCGTCCGCCTTCGGAGCCCACCATGCACGCCAGCCACGACACCTTCGGCACTCGCACGCGTTTGGAGATCGGCGGTCGCTCCTATGC
>JAGNNB010000184.1 GCA_017990865.1 Lysobacteraceae bacterium | reverse complement strand
GGTGGGACTCGAACCCACACGCTTTTAAGGGCGGCGGATTTTGAGTCCGCTGCGTCTACCGATTCCGCCACTTCGGCGCGGGCGGGCAGTATAGCGGACGGTTCGCGATTCAGAAACCCGGTCGAGCGCGTTCACGACGAAGCGCGACCGGCCTACAGTTCGCGCACCAGACGGAAGCCCACATCGTCGTAGCCGCGTGCGGCGTCCAACGCGCGGCCGGAGGCGGCGGTCGTGCGCCAGCCCTTGCCGTTGGTCATGCGTCGGCCGCAGCCACCCGCGCCGCAGTCGGTGACCCATTCGGCCACGGCTTTGCCGGCCGTGGCTTTCGCGACGGCCTGCGCCTCGGCGGCGGTCGGCAGGCGGTAGCGCGACTGTTTGCGCTGACTGTGCCAACGGGCGTAAGCGTCGGCGTCTTGCCAGGAGACGCAGACGGCGGCTTGATTGCCCGATTGCGAAAAACCGGGCGACTCCCACGTTCTCGGCGCGATCACGCGCAGCAGCGAGACGCGTTCGCGGCACAGCGCCGCCGGGCGTTGCGTGGATTTGGCGAAGTCGGCGTAGTTGTCGCGACTGATCGGTACGCGCGAAACGGCGACGGTCTTGCCGTTGGCCAAGGTCACGGTGGCTTCGCCGCTGGAGACGGCGACGACGCGTTCGACCGGCGGTGCCGTCTTGGTCGATTTGGCTTGCAGCGCGGCGATTTGCGAGGACGGCAAATCGAAGGCCTTGGCGCTGGCGAGGATGGTCTTCGTGGCCTTGCGGTCGCCGCTGTCCACCGCGCGGGTCATGCGCACGGTCAGCGCGTCGTTCAATTCCTTGCGTACTTGGTTCAGTCGCGGCGCATCGTGACCGCTGTTTTGTTGCGACAGGCGCTGGGCGCGATCCAACAGATCTTTACCGCTGGCGTCTTCGCCTTGACGCACGCGGCGCGCGGCTTCCGAGCACAGTTGATCGACCAAGCGGGTCGTCAACGGGGACAGGGAAGGATGGCTGGGGTCGGTGCTCCACGCGGTCATGACGCTTTCGTAGGCGTTGTTGCCGGCCGGCGAGATCAGACGACGTTGCTGAAGTTGTTCCTGCGCGGCGCCGACATAGGGCTGCGCGGCGGATTCGGGCGCGGCGCGCAGCAGGGCGCCGGTGGGATCGGGTTCGGGCGCGCCCAAGGTCGGGTCGAAATCGGCGGCATCGCCGCTTTGCGCGGCCGTGGCGACGTCTTGCGGCTGCGGAGCGGGTGGGTTGGGTCGCTGCCGTTGCGGCATCCACAGGACGCCGGCGACCGCGATCGCGGCGACCGCGCCGCCGGCCATCAACCACTGCGCCGTGGTGAATTTGCTGCGCAGACGCGCGAATGCGGCGCGCATCGGTTGGCGTTCCGCATGCGGCACCTGATGCATTGCGT
This sequence comes from Lysobacteraceae bacterium, assembly GCA_017990865.1. Classification (GTDB taxonomy): domain Bacteria; phylum Pseudomonadota; class Gammaproteobacteria; order Xanthomonadales; family Xanthomonadaceae; genus Lysobacter_I. Next base: position 4,871 of record JAGNNB010000184.1, on the reverse strand, counting down.
CCAGCATGCTCGGCGCATCGGGGAAACGATCGATCGGGGCTTTCGCCAAGGCGCGGTCGAAGAAGCGTTGCCAATGCGACAACTCCGCGGGCAAACGCGGAATGGGGTCCTGCAAATGCTTGAGCGCCATCGAAAGCGCGTCGGTGGCCTGATACGGCAAGCTGCCGACCAGCATTTCCCAGCCCAACACCGCCAAACTGTAGAGGTCGGCGCGCAAATCCACTTCGGCGCCGCGGGCCTGTTCCGGCGCCATGTACGCGGTGCTGCCGACGGCCACGCCGTCGGTGGTGACGCGCGAGCCGTGGCCGCGGCGCAAGGCGATGCCGAAGTCGGTCAACATCGCGCGGTCGGCTTCGTCGAACAGCACGTTCTCGGCTTTGACGTCGCGATGGATCACGCCGCGGCTGTGGGCATAGCCCAGGGCCGACAGCAGCGCCTGCAGGATATTGCGGACCTTGGATTCGTCCAGCGCCACATGGCGTTTGCCGATATGGCCGCGGCGCAGCACCGCCATCACGTAATAGGGCAGCCCTTGAGCGGTGCGGCCGACTTCATGGATTTTGACGATGTGCGGGTGGTCCAGGCGGGCGATCGTCCGCGCCTCGTTCTCGAAGCGGCGGCGCCCGGTTTCGTCGGCCAGCGCTTCGGGCAGCATGACTTTGATCGCGACTTCCCGGCCTAGGGACAATTGTTGGGCCAGATACACCGTCGACATGCCGCCGTTGCCCAGCACGCGCAGCATTTTGTAGCCCACGATCTCGGGCAACGGCTGTCCGCTGGGCTTGTTCAGTATCGGCATCGTGTCCTTATCCCCTGTTACCGCGAGTGCAGGATACCCGTCCGGGGCGGCGGAGTGAATGCGCTTACACTGCGATTATTGACGGTTTTCTCATTAGAAGGCGGGACAGGATGACGCGAAAGCGATTCGGAGCCCGGCGCGGCTGGGCGTGGCTGGTGTTCCTCGCGGTGGGTGCGGTCGTGACCGTTTGGGCGGTCGCCCGGTTCTCGCCGCCGAAGGCCGAACAACAGGCCGCGCTGGCCGCATTGGCGATCCTGCAGCCCATGGCGACCGAGCGCGATGCGTTTCCGGCGCTTTGGACCCTGCCTTATGCCGTCCCCGAGACGGCCCTGGCTGCGGTGTATGCGGAGGACGCTGGCAAGATCGCCGCTATCCCTGAGCCGGGACTCGCGATGTCCGGCGACGCCACGGGCATCGGCGCGGTTGGCTACCGCAGCGTCGCCGCCGAGCGTTATCCCGACCAAACTCCCACCAAAGCGGATGCGCAGAGGTTTTGCGCGGCGAAAGACGATTGCCTGAAAACAGTGGAGGCGGATCTGGACGCTTACGCCGCGCTGTTGGAACGCAACGCGGCTTTGCTCGATCGCGTCGACGCCTTGTCGCGCTACGACCGTACCAGCCTGGGTTTCGGCGAGCGCGTCGACGCGCCGCTGCCTCAATTCCGATTTCTTGGTTGGCCGATGACGCGCCACGCCTGGGCGTTCGCGAACGGCGACCGCGCCACCGCCTTTGATGGCGTGTGCCGCAACATCGCGACTCTGCGCCGCATCGGCGCGGGCAGCGATGCGCTGATCGCTCGACTGGTCGCGACCAATCTCGCCAGCGACGCCTATGCCCGGTTACTCGCCGAGATGCTGGCGCGGACGCCGAACGACGTGGCTTTGCCGCCCGCCTGCGATGCGGCCTTCGTCGCCCCGAACGCGGAGGAGCGTTCGCTGTGCCGTGCGATGCGCGGCGAATTCGCCTTCGTCGCCGCCGGTTTGCGCGGCGGGGAAGCGATCGACGGCGCGCGAAGCGTGTGGTGGAAAGGCTGGGCGAACACCGTGATTTACGACCCGGAGCGCACGGTCGCGGAAATCGCTCCGTATTTCGCGCAGTACTGCGGCGAAGAGATCGATCGCGCGATCGCCGCGGACGATCCCGTGATCGCGACGAAGATGCCGCGCGATTGGTTGCGCTTCGGTTGTGCCGGCAATTTCGGCGGCTGCATCCTCGCCCAAATCGCCGCGCCGGACTATTCGGTCTACGCGAAACGCCTGCAGGACGCGAACGCGCGGATCGAACTGATGGCGGGGTTGCTGCGTTTGCGCGGGGAATCGGCGAATGTCCCGCTATCCGCGCGCGCCGGAGCGCTGGCGACCGAATCGAAAACGCCGCAGCGCGATGTCGCGTTGAGCGAGGACGGTCGCGGGTTACGCCTCTCGCTTCACGCGCCCGCCGCGGGCGGTGCGGAGGTATGGGAAGTCCCGCTGCCGGGTTCGCGCGCATCGACGACATCGCCGACGCCTTGATCCGAGCCTTCCGGGGCATCGCGGCGTTTCTTGCGCCTGACGTACAAGCATTTGCGCACGCGGGCGACGATCTCGCCTTCGCCGTCGATCACCTGGGTCTCGAACCAGCGCAGGTATTTGTCGCCGCCGTCGGTCGCTGCGCGAATCTCGTCGAGCGCGGCGTCTTCCAGCACGAATGCGGCGCGCACGGTGCCGCGGCCGGGTTTCAGGAATTCGATCGCGCCTTCGCGATCCCAGACGTAGTACTCGCTACCCAGCGCGTTCATCGTCAGCAGCATCCAGAACGGATCAGTCATCGCGAACAGGCTGCCGCCGAAATGCACGCCGACGTAGTTGCGGTTCCACCAATGCGCGCGCAGTTCGACGACCGCGCGTCGCCAATCGTCGTCGATCGCGACCACGCGCACGCCCGCGAACAGATACGGCGGCCAAAGATTCAATATCCGCCGCAGTCTTCGCGGTGTCATGCCTCCGAGCCAACCCACGGCCATGAGCGGTCAGACCAGCAGCAAGGAGGCCATCTTGCGGCGATAGCGGCCGACCACGTCTTCGTCCTCGATGGTGTTGAAGGCGTCGATCAGGCTTTTGCGCGCCAGGCCTTCGCGAAAACCGCGGTCGCGACGCAGCATTTCCAGGAATTCTTCCAGGCCCGCCTCGGTGTCGCCGGCGACCAGCCGATGCGCGCCCAGCAGGTGGCGTGCGTTCAGATCGTTCGGATCGACGGCGACGGCGGCTTCCAACACGGCGGCGGGCGGCGCGTCTTTGAGCAAAGCGGCGAAACCCAAGCGCGCGCGTGCGCGGATGGCGCGATCGTCGGTGGACAGATTCGCCGGCAACGCGTCCAGCAAGCTCTCCGCTTCGCGCGCTTCGCCCAATTGCGACAGCGCAAGCGCGAGTTGCAGTTTGAGTTCGGCGTTCTCCGGTTCGTTCGCGATCGCCAGGCGCAGGCGTTCGGCATCGGCCGCCGGGTTCGCGACGGGCGCGACTTCGGGCGCCTCGGGTTCGGCCGCTTGCGCCGGTTCGATGCCGTGCGTTTTGAGGAATTCGCGCAATTGCCCTTCGGGCAGCGCGCCCTGGAAGCCATCGGTCAATTGGCCGTCCTTCACCAGCACGACGGTCGGAATCGATTGGATGCGAAACGCGGCGGCCAATTCCTGTTCGGCTTCGACATCGATCTTCGCGAGCACGAACGCGCCGTTGTACTCGGCGGCGAGTTTTTCCAGGATCGGGCCGATGATCTTGCAGGGCTGGCACCACGCGGCCCAGAAGTCGATCAGGACCGGCGTCTGCAGCGAACGTTGGATGACGTCGGCTTCGAAGCGTTCGGCGGTGGCGTCGAAAACGGGAGGATGAGCGGAAGGCATGCGGGGCGTCTCGGTGGGGTCGGGGAACTGCGGGTTCGAAGGCGAGTGCCCGCTTCTGTAATTCGTATCGCAGACCGCTAAGTCTGCGCGATCCTGGGATTTTTCAAGCGTTCGTCGCGGCGGCGGTCGTCCGGCTGCCGCTCGTGCGTCAATCGCCGAAGAGCAGGTTGGCGGGCGAATACTTGTCCGTCAGCGGCCGTGCGCCTTTCGGGTCGGCCGACGTGCGGGCGATGGAGACCAGATAAGGCGCGGAAACGCCAATTCGCTCGAATCTCGGCGTCGCCGTCTCCAGGTTGCGCTTGAGCCGCGCCACATTGAGGTCGCCGTCGCGGCCCGCCAGAATGATGCGGTTGCCGCCGTCGACATCGACCTCCAGCACATTGCGGAAGACCGAACGGTAGGTCGCGGATTCGTGATAGACGAGCCGGCCTTTCGAGAACGAATTGGCGACGACGACGCCGCCGGGGTTCAGCAGCGTTTGGATTTCGCGCATGAATTCTTCGGTCAGCAGATGCTCCGGCACGAAATCGTTGTCGCAGGCGTCGATCATCACGATGTCGTAATGTTCCTTCTTGCGGTTTTGCTGACGGATGAACACGCGCCCGTCGTTCACGTACGCCTTCACCTGCGGGTCTTCGCGGAACCCGAAGTAGCGTTTCGCGACATCGACGACCGCAGGGTCGAGTTCGACGGTATCGACATGGATATCCGGCGCGACATCGCGTACCGCGCGCGTGATCACGCCGCCGCCGAGCCCGATGATCAAAGCGCGCTTGGCGTTGGGGTGCGCGATCATCGCGGTCATCATGCCGTGGGAGTAGGGCAGGACCAGCTTGTCGGTGGCTTTGCGGTCGATGCAGGTCTGCAGCAGACGGATCCGCCGGGTGAAGATCATGCAGCGATGGACCGCGTTCTCAGTCACCATCACGTTGCGATACACCGATTTTTCGCGATGCACGATACGCGCGCCGATCAGATCGACCGCGTTGCGCGCGGGCGCCGGCAGCGCGACCGCGAGCGTCAACACGGCGGCGCAAACGGCGGTACGCAGACGGTTAGTGCACATCGTGACGCCTCCCGACGAAGAACAACGCGATGCCGATGGCGAGCGAAATCGAGATCAAGGTCATGATGATCGTGTCGATCTCCATGAACAGCACCAGATAGAACGTGGTCAGGATGGTGCCGCCCGCGGAG
>JAGNNB010000183.1 GCA_017990865.1 Lysobacteraceae bacterium | reverse complement strand
GTCGCAAGCAAGCCCGTGCATGCGTCGGGCTTGCGACTCGCACGAATCGTATCTGAAGCGCTTCCCGCAACAACCCGTCAGGACAGGCCGCGGATCAACCCTTCTTCGTGGGCTGACCGCCGAGGAACGGCATCGGGTTCACCACCACGCCGTTTTCCCAGACCTCGAAATGGACATGGGCGCCGGTCGAGCGGCCGGTCGAACCGGCCTTGGCGATTTCGTGGCCGCCGCGCACCAGATCGCCCACCTGCACCAGCAGGCGCGAGTTGTGCGCGTAACGAGTGACGTAGCCGTTACCGTGATCGACCTCGACCACGTTGCCGTAGCCCGAACGCACGCCGGAATAGGTCACGACACCGTCGGCCACCGCCAGCACCGGGTCGCCGGTATCGGCCTCGAAATCGACGCCCTTGTGGCTTTGGCTGCCGCCGCCGAACGGGTCGGCACGGCCGCCGAAACCGGAGGTGATGTAGCTATTGAGAATCGGCGCGCGCGACGGCGTGGCGTGGCGGTCGAGTTCGCGGTTGAACAACAGGGCTTCGAGCACCGTCAGTTGCTGCCCGGAATGCTTGAGCTGCGCGCCGAGCGCGCCAAGGCCGCTGCGCAAATCGGTGGCGGGCATATCGCGCACAGGGCCGGCGCCGCCGACGCCCACGGGTTTTTGGAAATCGAACTCGCCGTCGCCGAGTTGGGCGATGCGGGTCAAGCGCTCGCCAAGAGCGTTCAGACGATTGGCATCGGCCTGCAACTCGCCCAGGCGGGCAGCCAGGGCATTCACTTCGCGCTGCGCTTCGCGGCGGGTCGCGTCCAATCGGGTTTGCTGGGTGTGGACTGCGGCTTGAAGGCGTTCCTGCTCGGCGCTGCGCATCACGCTATGACCGCCGATGCCGAGCAGCGCGCCGCAACCGAGCAACACGCCCGCGGCGACGCCCGGACGCTGCTGGATCATCGTGCAGGCGCGATCGGCGGCGCGGTGCGCGGCGGGGATCGCCCGGTCGCGGACGTTCGCCCGCACATGCCGCGCGAACGCCGACATTTGCCGTTGCGCGATGTGAACGAAGCGTTGGAAGTCGGAGCTGTGTAAAGTCATGGCCTCGATGTCTCGTTCGCGACCACCGTCTTCCTCACCACCCGATCGACCTACGTCGCCGCAGGTCGCTCTCGACGCGTTGCTCGATGGCGACGCGGGCGACCCGGGCGAGCGTGTGCTGCGTCGGGCGCTATGGTTGGAAGCGATGGACCGGCAAATCCGTCCCATCCTGCCGATGCCGCTCGCGGCGCACGTGCGCCTTGCGAATATCGACAACAGCAGACTCGTATTTCTGGTCGATGGCCCGGTGTGGCATGCCCGAATGCGGCTTGCGGCCACCGAAGCGCTCGACGCGGCCCGCTCCATCGGGCTGGATGTCACAGAAGTCGTCGTCAAAACCGCGACCTCACCTTCGCCGCTGCGTCCTGGCGACGCGACGACGGGCACGATGGCGAGTACGACTCCCGCGAAACCCCTTTCCGCCGCCGCGCGAGACGCTATGCGGGCAGCGCTCGAGGCCGGCGATGGCGAACCGCCACCGGCGCACGATTCCTGAAACGATTCCTACAGACGACCGGTCGAGGGCTCGATTCGCGTTCTGAGCCGCCGACGGACCGGGGCCATGCTACCGGGGCATCGCCAGGCAAGGGTTAAGAACCCGGCGGGTTTTTGTTATAAACTCGTTAATTGCATTGAGCGATGTCACGAAACGGCCATTTAGGCGTTGCGTCGTTGTCGTCTGGCCCAGGTCGCCCAGCCCTCGAGGCAGGCGGGGCTCAGGAGCCGGGGACGAACCGTCGACCCGGCGAAGCGTGGGCGGATAGCGAGCGGATCAGGGGGCGATCGCACCTACGCCAGCGCCGGCACGCCGAAGACCACCGGCACGGGCTGGCTCTGCTCGAAGGTGACTTCTTCCCAAGCGTTACGCTGCGCGAGCAAAGCGCGCACGAGCTTGTTGTTGAGCGCGTGGCCGGACTTGAACCCTTCGTACGCGCCGAGGATCGGATGCCCGGCGAGATACAAGTCGCCGACCGCATCGAGAATTTTGTGGCGGACGAATTCGTCGGCGTAACGCAAACCGTCGTCGTTGAGCACGCGGAATTCGTCGAGCACGATCGCGTTGTCCATCGAACCGCCGAGGCCGAGGTTGCGTTCGCGCATGAACTCCAAGTCGCGCTTGAAACCGAAGGTGCGAGCGCGGCTGACTTCGCGGATGTAGTTCTCGGTCGAGAACTCCACCTCGGCGCGCGAACGCGAGGCGGGAATCGCCGGATGGTCGAATTCCACGGTAAAACCGATGCGGAACCCGTGATACGGCTCGAACCGCGCGACTTTATCGCCGTCGCGCACTTCCACCGTTTCGAGAATGCGGATGAAGCGCTTCGGCGCCGATTGCTCGGCGATACCCGCCGACTGCAGCAGGAACACGAATGGGCCGGAAGAGCCGTCCATGATCGGCACTTCGGCCGCCGACAAATCGATATACAGGTTATCGACGCCCAGACCCGCGAGCGCGGACATCAGATGCTCGATGGTCATCGCCTTGCCGCCATCGGCGGACAGACCGGTGCACAACATCGTCTCGGTCACGGCATCGGCGCGCGCCGGAATTTCGGCGACCGGATCCAAATCCGTGCGACGGAACACGATGCCGGTGTCGATCGGCGCGGGACGCAACGTCATCGAGACTTTCTCGCCGCTGTGGAGACCCACACCGGTTGCACGGATGACGTTCTTGAGAGTGCGTTGTCGGCTCATGTCGGCGAGGGATCGCGAGAGGGTCAGCGCGGGGCGCCGCGTCGGGAGATCAATGGTTTGCGAGATTACCACGCACCAGACTGAACCTGAACGTAAGCGACAGTCTGTTCTCGCCCTGCAACATTGCTGTGCTAACGCCGCCGACGTAGGCGGCGTTGACAGGCCCCTCCCCAACGCTCTTCGACTGGCGCCCGCTTCGACCGCGACCGCTTGCGCCTTGCCGCTTTCGATCCAGACGCCGCTTACGAAAAGTAAGGCCGTTCCGGACCGAACAACAGTTGCTTGGCGAGCGTCCGCCAGCGGCTCGGGCAGCGCGTCCCCATGTACACCACCGCGGCGGCGTAGGCGGTTCCGCGCGTGTGCAGACCGACTTCGCCCAATGCCGCTTCGGCGGTCCGTTCGTCGGCGCCTTCGCGCAAGGCATCGAGGAAGCGCGCGATGTCCGGCGATTGCTCCGGCTCGGCCTTCAACGCCGCCTCGCGCCAAGCGCTGCCGTCGAGCCCGCGCCGCGACGCCAGCGCATAAAGCGCCCACAGCACTGCGGGATTGTCGGTCGTGGTTCGAGGCAAGGCGAGCGCGCGACGAACGGTCTCGTCGTCGGCGCCCTCGGACGCGGCGACCAACGGCAGCAGTTGCGTCGCGAAGCCGGGAGTGGATTCCGCATGGCGCATCGCGCCGTCGATGTCGCCTTTCGCCAACATCGCGAACGCGGCGGCGGGCGTGTTTTCGGTGCCCTTCCCCGTTTCCAGCGCGAGCAAGGTCTGCAGGTAGGGCGATTTCGCCGCCAGTGCCGTCACCGCGTCGCCTTCGCCTTTCGCGCGCTTCAGTCGCGCGATATCGATCGCCACCATCGGGCCTGCCTCGGGGATGGTCGCGGCTGCTTGCAACAACGGCTCCGCCTGCGTCCACTCCGCGCGATAGGCGTAAGCGTAACCGGCGGCGAATTTCAGCCAGGGCTCCTGCGGCCAACGCCGATGCGCGTCGAGCAAGGCCACGTTGCGCTCTTCGGCGTCGTCGATGCAGCGCAAGGCGATGTACTGCATGGCCGGCGAGGCGCCCGGTTTCGCGGCTTGGGCGCGATGTTTCGCGCACACCGCCTCGTGCTCCGCGCCGACGCTCGCATCCTGTTCTTCGCGCAGGCTCGTCATTTCCTCGGGCGTGCGCGCCAAACGCGCGGCGAGGATCTGCGGCAATTTCCCGCCCGGTTTGGCGCGTCCGAACCAGTCGGCCAGATAGCCGTCCTTCGCCGAATCCCAACGCGCATGCGCTTCGGCGATGGCGATCTCGCTCTTCGTATCGGATTCGGCCAAACCCGACAGCACATTCATCGGCAGTGGATCGGACAGCGCCGACAGCACCGTGCGCGTTCCGCCCTCGCCCTTGCTGCTGATCGATTGGGGCGGTTCCTCGAACACATGATCGACGCTGGTTTCGCTCCAGCGCACCGCGCCGAGCCGCTCTTCGGGCACCGGTTTCACCGCGCCGTAGACCGCGGTCCATTGCACCAACGGCACCGCGTTCGCGACGTTGTAAACGAAATGCGGCGAGCCATCCGACGCTTCGCCCTCGAACGACTCGACGATTTCACCAGTGTCCGCGGTTTTGGTTTCGATCAGATGCAGCTCGGCGTTCGGCAAACTCAGCGTCGCCGTCGCGTACGGTTCGACCGTTGTCGTCGTGTCGTCGATATTCACCACCACCGGCCGTCCCAGCCCGTTAAAAATGCTGACCTTCGACAAGCCCACGCTGCTGCCGACGGCGAACACCGCGCCGACGATGCCGCCCGCCACCGCGACGCGCGCGGCGCCCGGCAACCAGCCATCGGCGGTTTGGAAGCGATCCCACCAGCCCAGGGTTTTCTGCAAGCGCCGCTCTTGCCCGGGCAATTGCGCGATGTATTCGCGCGGGACGACGGAGAAGGTCGTCGGCTCTGGCGAACGTTCGCCGGAACGCGTTTGTTGCGCGACCTCGTCTTCGCTGGCGAGCAGGGATTCGAGCGCGGCGTGCCGCAGCGCCGACAACGGACCGACGGTTGCATGGAACCAGCCGTCGATCACGTTCATCCACGCATTGATGTTCTCTTCGGACGCGCGCGATAGCGAGAATTTGTCGTTCAACGCGGTCGGCCACGTCGCCGCGCCGAGTTTCTGCGCGATCGCATCGTCGATCGTCACTTGCGAGGCTTGGCCGTAGACGTTGGCGAGCGCGTCGTACAACTGATTGCACGACGCCACCAAGCGCCGCAATTCGCTGGAGGACACGCGGCGATCCGCGGTGACGATCGCGTAGGTGTTGTGCAGCAGGCGATACGCATCGACGACATCGGCCTTGGCGTGCTCGGCGTAGTGCAGCACTTCCAACTGGCCGCGCAGACGCTTCGCCCACGCGGGGCCAAGGCGCTCCGCCGCCATCAGATGCGCACCTCGGCAACGTCGGTCGTGCTCTTCCACCGCTTCGCGCAGCGGCGCGATTTCGGCGTCGAGTTCCGCCAGCACGCCCGGCAGCGATTTGCGCGGCACCTGAGCGCCGCGCCATTGCACGACGCCGCCGCTGGCTTTCAGATCGCCATTGACGATGGCTTCGAGCAGCGCGCGCTGCTCTTCGAGCTCGCGCAGGCTTTCGATGTTGTCGCCGTGTTGCTGCGAGTACAGCGCATCGATCTGGGCCATCGCGTCGCCCATCGCCGGAACGGTGGGATACAACTCATGCGCATGCTTGCGCGTGCGGACCACCGAGCGACCCAGGTAGGTGCCGCGGTAACGCGGAGACAGGGACAACAGATCGAAATCCTCGTCCAAACGCCGCAGCGATTCTTCGATCGACACGAACGGCGGCGCTTCGCCGGAAATCATGCGCCGCGTGGCGTCCTCTTTCAGGCTCTGCGCATCGCGTAGCAGCGAGAGCGCCGGGCGCTCGTCGATATCGCAGGGTATATAAACGCGTTTGACATTGGCTTCGCGCGCTTCGTTCGACGGATGCGTGGACCACATCTGCGGCGGCTGCGCCAGCGCTGCGTTGAAGACGCGATGCGTCCCCGGATCGCCGTCGGCCGCACGCGGCGGCAACCCGTATTCCGGATCCGCCAGTACCGCGCGCATGCGTTCGATGATGCGCAACTGCAGCGCGAAGACATCTTTCGCCGCGCGTCCGCCCTGCGCTTCGCCGTTCGCGAACTGCAGCGCACGATTCCACGCGTCGTCGGCGGCGCCGAGGCGGTGCAGCGCATGCACCAGAGCGTCGCTGCCGGTGAGCGAAGCGGCGACCAAGTCCGCTTGGTATTCCATTTCGCGCGACAGCGCGCGCTGCGCCAGCACCACGCCGCGGAACACCATTTCGACCAGCGAGCGGATCGACCACACGATCACCGACAGCAGCCAGCCGATCCATGCGATGCGGATATGGATCCGCGACAATCCTTCGAGAAACGAATCGAGCGCGTCGCGCTTGGCGACGATGTGCCCGGCGATCTGCTGCGCGATGTAGACC
>JAGNNB010000003.1 GCA_017990865.1 Lysobacteraceae bacterium | reverse complement strand
CCGGTCGATATCGCGCAGAATCGTGCGCTCGGAAACTTCCAATGCTTGCGCCAACGCGACCGAGGTCATGCCGTTGCGCGCCTGCAACATCATCAGAATCGACAGCAGACGGCTCGAATTCATGGGCGCGCTCATACACGACATGGCATGTCGTGTTTCGATCGGCACCGTAGTGCGCGAACGCGCGTGCGTCAAGCCGCGACGCGCTTACGCGCTGCGCGGCGGCCCGATGCGCGTCCAGTCCATGAACCAGTTGTAGTCCCAGGTCTTGCCGGCATCGCGCGACACCGATTGATGCCAACGGCAGCGGCCTTCCGCAATGCGATCCCACACGCCGCGCGCCAGGATCGGTTTGCCGTTGTCGCTGTCTTCGGCGATGAACACGCCCACGCCTTCGACGAAGTGGCCGGTCAGCCCCGGCGGCGCCAACACACCGCTGCGGCCATTCACCCAAAAATCGCTCCACAGCTTTTTCTCGAGATCGAGCAACCGCAGCCCCATGCCGGAGAAATTCCGCGCGGGGATGCGCAGTTCCTCGACGCTACCGACGCCGCCGAGAATCGTCCAGCACGTCGCTTCGCCCTCGTACTCGATCCACTCCCCGTCCTTCGCCGATTTCAACTGACGATGCGCGATCCGCCATTCGCCGTGAAGAAAATCGAAATCGCCCGGCTTGCCCGGTGGTGGCACCGCGGGTACGGCCGGCACGCTGGGGTTCCAGCGATCGTCGCCACCGGCACCGGCTTTCGCGCCTTGACTCGCGCCGCCGCCTGCGCTGCCGCCCGTGCCCGCGGCGCTGGCCATGGCGACCCCGCCGGCCGCGATGCCCGCAACCGCGACGATGCCGGAAGCCATCAAGTGACGGCGGGTAAGATCGATCGACATCGGCGACATGAGCGCGGCTCCAAACGAATAGGTGAGCCGAACCTTACGCCGGTAAACACGACATCCGCTGTCGTGTTTTTTGGAAGCGCTTTGGAAAGGTGTATTCGGCAAAGGGGCTCGGGGAGGACGCGCGAGGGCTTCGTCGCATCGACTCCCTCGATCACCGGCGGCTCGAACAAGGCGCACGACGCTTCGCCTCTTCGCCCGATGCGTTCATTGCGCTTTGCGCGCCGATCTATTGCTCCGAGGATGCCGACGTTTCGGCGACGGCCGGCGTTCGCCCCGAGGCCGCCAAGCGCTTGATCGTCAGTCCCTGCACGAGAATCGAGAACACGACGACCGCGTAGGTCAGCGCGAGAATCAGGTCGCGGTTCGGCCCCGCCGGCAGCGACAACGCCAGCGCGACGGAGATGCCGCCGCGCAAACCGCCCCAGGTGAGAATTTTCCAACCACTCGCCGGCAACTTGAACCAGCGTGGCATCGCCGCCACGGGCAACCCGACCGTCAAGAAGCGTGCGAACAGAACGATCGCGATCACGGCCACCGCCGCGAGCAGGCCGTTGCCGGGAAACACGATGACGGCGAATTCCAAGCCGATCAGAACGAACAGCACCGCATTGAGAATCTCGTCCAGCAGTTCCCAGAACAGGTCCACATGCTTGCGCGTGGTGTCCGACATCGCCAGCGCGCGACCGTGATTGCCGATCATCACACCGACGACCACCATCGCCAACGGGCCGGACACGTGCAGGTAGGTGGCCAACTCATAACCGCCCAACACCGCCGCCAGCGTCAACAGCACTTCGACGATGTAGTTGTCCAGGCTGCGCAGCATGAAGAACAGCAGCAGACCGATCGCGCCGCCCAACAACAATCCGCCGCCGGCCTCGCGCGCCAGAAGCATCGCGCCCTCGGTCATGGTCGGAGCCTCGCCGCGAAGCGCGACCGTCAACAGCAGCGAAAACAACACGACGCCGACGCCATCGTTGAACAGCGACTCGCCCGAGACGACCATGCCGACGTCCTCGGATGTGCCCGCCGACTTGAGGATACCCATCACCGCCACCGGATCGGTCGGCGAGATCAGCGCACCGAAAATCAAGCAATAGATCAGAGGCAACTCGATGCCCATCCAGGGCAGCAGCCACCACAGCGCATAACCGACGACGATCGTGGACAACACTGTGCCGAATACTGCCAACACCGCGATTTGCCAGCGATAGGCCCGCAACTGGCTGATATCGACGTGCAACGCCCCCGCGAACAGCAGCATGGACAACATGCCCTGCATCAGCACTTCGGAAAAATCGATCGACTTGATCAGCGCGGTTTCGTATCGGTGCAGAGCGCTGAATCCGAGCGCATCCAGACCCGCAAGCCCGAGCGAAAGCAGCAAAGCGATCACCATCACGCCGATGGTCGTCGGCAAACCGACGAACTTCGCGTTCGCATAAGCCAGCAAAGCGGTGACGACGAGACAAACGACGGCGATTTCGAACATGAGGATTCACTTCCGGGGATCGAGGCCTCAGCGTGAAAAGGCCATCGCTAAGAAAAACGTATCGCTGCGCTACGTCAAGCAATGACGGCTCGATTTATGGCCCACCAGGATTCGAACCGCGCCAGACGAACCCCAACGCACCGTGACGAGAAACGCGCCGCCGCGCGCTGCGGCAATGATGGTGCGATGTCTGGGCCCACCAGGATTCGAACCGCGCCAGACGAACCCCTACGCACCGCAATGACGAACGCGCCGCCGCGCGCTGGTATCGTGACGATGCGTTTTCTGGGCCCACCAGCACCCGAATACTTTAGATAACCAGTTGATTTACATATTATAACTGAAAATCAAACGGCAGTATTACTCACAAAATTACTCACAATTTTATGGCCTGTCTCATCTGACTTGCGAGTGATGCATTTTGAAAACGCCACGCTATGCGACGGGATAAATTTAGCAGCGCCTTCGACATGAGCCCTCTGACTAGCTACTCAATCTAGCCCTAGCCGCCGCGCAAGCGTCCGGGGAGCATTGCGGTCCAAGTCTCGGAGATATGACGCCAGCCCTTCTCGAACATGCCCCGGTGAAGGCGCCTCTCGGCTGCCCACCACACAACGCGCCGCCGTGTCCATACCTGCATGCGCACGCACGCAATCCGCCAGTGTCTTGCCATCCAGCCGTTCGTGAACAAACCACAGCCATTGCTCCAAACATAATATACGACCACCTACTCGATCGATCACGCTGACATGAGTCGGTGAGGCGAGGGCTCTCAGCGCACGTTTGTCACCGGTCAGCAGTATGGCGTCTGGAGTTGCGGCCAACACGCCAATGAGCTGGATTTCGCCAACATCAAGATTCGGTATGCCCTGCAGCGCAGACACGATCACCGGATCGGGCTCCGGTAGCTGCGCGCAACGCTCCAGGCGGTCTGACAAAAGGGCGGCGGCACCAACATCCCTAAACAACTTGGGGTCGGCTCTGCGAGCGCGATACTTAATCGCCTCCAAGCCGGCGGTCGCGGGCCAATCTGCATCTGCGACTGGCGGCACCCAATCGATCAGATTCCAATGTGCCGCCTTCACTAAGACATCGTTGTCGACGAGTAGGCGCATATAGCCGCTCTAGGTGGCTTGGGGTGCGATGCCCGTTATCGCCTCTACAAAATCCTGTAGGTCATCGGCCACAAGCCGAGTATCAAGTTCCAGCCCCATACGAGTAACTAGAGCTTGCTGTGCGTCCATATCTTCGGCATGGAATCGAAGTGCCATTCTGGCCTCTGGCCATCGTTTTGTGCGGAAGGCATAGCGCAACAGTAGATTTCCGGGCGCACACGCCAGCTCATCCGATGCATGTGCTGCAGCGCCCGCAAGTTGTACGGGAGCCAAATTGGTCCCCCATGTGGCAATTATCCGGTCGGCTTCAGGCCCACCCAGTAATGCATGGGCAAACTCATTCGCTTCCTGCTCTTGAGTGTCAATTTGTGACTGAGCATCAAACTCAGCGGAGTCGGTGATTGAACCTTCGACCAACGAACCGTTTTCTGGTACGTGACCCAAACACACGTGACCAAGCTCATGAGCAAGCAAGAAACTAAGCCATGCCTTCGAGTCCGTACGCCGAGCAATCACAATCACGGGGCGAGAGCCCACATTGATAGCCGCAGCATCCATTTTGCGAATGCCACGCGGCAGATTCGGAAGAGGAATCACTGGAATGCCATATATCCAAGCAAATTCAACCAGGCTATTGAAATCGATCCGGGCTCCTGGTGTCTGCAAAATTTGCGCACGCACATCTTCTGCTGATGCGCCACGAATAGTTGGACGATCTGGAAGCGCTGCTATCACGGCCTTTGCCAATGAGGACGCAATCATGGTCGCCGGCCCGAGCTGGCTCGGAGTGACTCTTACTGTGTGCTTGAAGCGAGGCGGAGAAAGCCCGGGCAGATGGGCAACTTGACCTTTAGCCAAGGCCACGGCATCCAAGCCTAGTCGGCGACCTAAGAGCAATGATGTTTCCCAAACGCCAGAAGGTGTCTTCGTGACTGCGGGCTCCCACCATGCGGGCAATAGGGCGCGGACCTGAGCCGGTGTCATACCCAGGTCACGTAACCGTGCCATTACGTCAGAGAAAGCAACTGTGGTCATGGTGCCTCCTGATCGGGAGATGTCGACTTTGGAAGCTGGGCCAGCAAAGGGCCCACGGCCTCGACGATCTGCGCAAGCAGGTCGGCCGCTTGAGGATTTATACCCAGAACCTGTCGCATTGTCTGCGAAACCCGTTCTTGTGCGGACGGCGCAGCCGATGCCGGACTAAGCTCAACTTCTGCATACTGGCAAATACGCTGAATCGTCGGAGTTATTCGCTTTCTTTGCCCTGATAGGAAGCGGCTAACTTGGCTTTGCTCAATTTTCAGCGCCAATGCCAACTCTTCCTGTTTCATGGACCGACTACTCAGGAATGCAATAACTGCTGCGCGAGCAGGGCCGAGCCTTGGATCGGTGACGTGCGCTCTATTTGGCATATCGGCATAGGATATGCCATGATTGGGCAATGGCGAACCCCCCACCCCCTTTGACTGAACAAGCACTTCGCCAAGCGCTTCGGGCATGGCTGATCCCAAGGCTCGACACGAACGACCTGATGGTTGAAGAGCTGGGCATTGAGAACGGGACAACACGGATCGATTTGGCCGTTGCATCCGACCGGCTACTCGGGTTTGAGATAAAGAGCGACTTCGACAACATCGATCGGCTAGCGCATCAGATGCATGCTTACCACCGCGTATTCGATAGGTTAACCATTGTCACGACGGAAAGATTTCTCGATGCTGTAACAGCTCTCCTGCCAAACTGGTGGGGAATCTCGATTGGAGTACACATCGCTGGCGCGACGAAGTTGCAGACAGTTCGCGAAGCCTCACTGAATCCTCGCCAAGAAGTCCGAAGCATGGCGGCCTTGCTTTGGCGTGACGAAGCGTTCGCACTGCTGTCGCCGAAGATGAAAGTTAGTAGCCGAGCAAACCGCGCGCGGCTCTATGAGCTTATCGCTGACTCCTTCGACCTCGATCAATTGCGCCCCTGCGTAATCCAAACCCTTCGAGAGCGCGAAGTTCTTCGTGCCCGCGATTGGCGAATTAAGGCATCGGCGGAAGCTGACGTACCGTCTGTACCAAATGGTGATTGGTGGCATCACGCCGCCATGTCGTAAGGTTTCCAGTTTTCGCCCCTACTCCGGCATGGAACTGGTAACGCTCATCGCCATAACTGAATGCAGGGCCCGCATAGTCGGGGCTGCGAATAAGTAGCTGGCATAAAGTGTTGTACTGGCCGAAGCCGGCTGTTCTGACTCCGCCAGCACGGAGCAACCACCACTCGTCCCGAAGAGCATACCTAATGGCTGCGGAAGGATTGATTTGAGTGGGATCTTTAATTTCCATCGGCTGCGGATTGGTCACCGTGTAATCGCCATATCGAACATCCGTGCAACCTGGGCGCTGCACAAGCTGTTGCCATACCAACCATTCTTTGCGCGGAAGTCGCGTCTGGGCTCCTTGTGGCAATCCCTGCAGAGTGAAGGGGAATGATCCTCCGGCAAGAGCCGCGCGTGTGACCGCTCCGGTTGCAGTGATGTCCCGAACAAATGGCTCGACCAAGGTCACCAAATTGGGGACAAGTGAATCGCCCAGCGCTCCAAGATCAACCACAACAAAAATCTGCGCCCGTCGACCAACAGCATTACGCAAGGCCTGAATCAGAGCCAAAGCGTTTACCAACGGTGTTACGCGCACATCTAATCTCAAGACTACAGCGGGGAAGCCTCGAAACGCTGCTAGCCCTGCGGGGTTGAGAAATGCATCGGAGCTATTGATTGCCGGATAGGCTAGAAGCCCCGCCCCACGCAAGGCGATGCACAGACGCGCGAGCGTCTGCAGCGGAACCCCGGTGGGATACACAGCTCGAAGGTCGATCGCCAGAGGGTGTAGCGTCGCACCCGTTTTTTCTAACTGCGCTTTCAGCGCAGCACCAATCGTTGTCCGGGTCGTTGGCTGCGCTTCGATTATCGGCAGCATATGCATGCGGTCGGCGGCAGCAAGGTTAAGGACTGCACCTTGCTCACCCTGCTTCCACTTAAGTATTGGAAAATATCTTGGACTCATTGCTCTCCCCTTCGTCTCTGATCGAATGTGAAACCCTTTTTTAAGCAGGGTGTGAGCGCAGCGCCCCCGCCGCGCTATGAACTTGCTTCAAGCTTATGCCTGGGGCTGACTCAATCGACAAGCCTGTAAATAGTGACAGGGTGATTTGCTAATCGATTTGTATTGTTGCTCACATGCGGGCACAAGCTCGCGGGTCAGCATTTAAAGCTTGGCACGGCTGGCCGTCACGCCGCCGCCTAGCCCCGCAGATCACGCGCGCTTTTGAGGGCTGACAAAATTCCGGTCTACGATTTTTTGGCTTTGAATCATTGCTGGT
Source organism: Lysobacteraceae bacterium (assembly GCA_017990865.1). Classification (GTDB taxonomy): domain Bacteria; phylum Pseudomonadota; class Gammaproteobacteria; order Xanthomonadales; family Xanthomonadaceae; genus Lysobacter_I. The sequence goes on along the minus strand of JAGNNB010000003.1, from coordinate 16,894 downwards.
TTGCGAGTGCAGTTCGTCCGCACCAACTTCTGTTGGTAGCGCCCACAGATGAACGTGAAATAAATATGTGTGACACTATGGGGCTATCCGCACTCTCAAAGCCTCTGGGGACTCTTGATGAAATACAGCACACGGCGCCTTCTGGCGCTCGCGTTGGCGTTTGCGTGGGCTGGTGTGGCGAACGCTGCATCCTTCGCCCATCCCGATCATTACGAATTTGACGCCACACTTCACGCGCCGCTAAAGCCGGTAAACGGTAGCTGGCCGATTACCCTGTATTTCGACTATCCGGCAGCGGGCGATGTCACCGCTGCGGCTTGGATACTAGAAGCGGTCGCCCCTAATGGGCGAGTCGTGCGCCAATGGCATGGCATCAGGAGTCTGCGCGAGCAGCACGGCGTCGTGAAGGTGGAGTGGAACGGGCGGAGCCAGAAGATGCTCGCGCTCCCGGCGGGCTATTACACGCTGCGCCTGCGCTCGACGCCGACAGTCAATGTCAGCGCCGATTTTCGATTGCCGCTGTTAACGAGAATCTCCGAAGCGTTCGCCGCCTTTGGCGATGAAGCGCATATCCAAAGCGTCGATGTCATGCTGGGGACGGTCGCGCCCGCGAAGATCAAATCGCGCGCCGCTTTGCCGGTGGGCGCTGTGCAGGATGCGCGCGCTCGCGCTACGCGCACCAAGGTCGATATGGGCAGCCTGCCGTTTACGATTTACTACGGCAACATGCACAGCCAGACCAACCACAGCGACGGCGGCACCGCACTCGCCAGTTGCAATGGTTCGGAGTCGCCGCAAGCGGGCGACTTCGGCCCTACCGATGCCTTCACGATGATGAAGGTGCAGGCTGGCGGCGATTTCCTACTCGCTTCCGAACATAACCATATGTACGACGGATCGACGGGCACGAACGCGTCCGCGAACCCGGCGACCGCCAATGCACTATTCGCTAGCGGTATTTCCGCCGCTAATACGTTCAACGCGACAAACCCCGATTTCCTTGCGCTCTACGGCACGGAATGGGGCGTCATTAGCAACGGCGGCCACCTGAATCTAATTAACCCCGACGCCTTGACCAGTTGGGAGAGCAACAGCAGCGGTCAACTCATTGGCGGCGTCTCGACTCCGAAGAGCGATTACGCGGCGCTGTATGCGGTGATGCGTCAACGCGGGTGGATCGGCCAGTTCAATCATCCGTCAACGTCGCAGTTCGCGATCGGCGGCACCGGCATGGCCTACAGCGCCGACGGCGCTGAGGTCATGGTGTTAACGGAGATTTTGAATAGTTCCGCGTTCTCGGTGAATACAACACAGACCGAAACAAGCCGGAGTTCGTACACGGGCGCTTGGAATCTGCTGTTAGAGCGTGGTTACAAAGTCGCGCCGGCCACGAACCAAGACAACCACTGCGCGAACTGGGGCTTGAGTTTCGTCAACCGGACCGGCGTTCTGCTTCCGACCGGCACGTCACTGAATCAAGCGAATTTCGTACAGGCGCTGCGCGCGCGGCGGACGTTCGCGGCCGAAGACAAGACCGGGCAGTTAGTGTTGACCGCCAACGGCCATGTGATGGGCGAGACCTTCACCAACAGCGGCCCGCTCACCCTGTCCGCCGTCTACGCCAGCACCAGCGGGCAGACCGTCCAGCGCGTCCAATTTTTCGAGGGCGTGCCGGGCCGCAACGGCACCGTGACGCAACTCACTGAGGGCAACGGCGACTACACCTTCACGCCAGCCGTCGGCGTGCACTTCTACTATGTGCTGGTGACGCAAGCGAATGGCTTGCGCTTGTGGTCTGCCCCGGTTTGGGTGACGCAGACTGCAGGTGCGCCGGACACCACGCCGCCGACGGTAAGTGCCAGCGCGACCGGTACTAGCGGCACGATTACGCTGTCCGCCACCGCGGCCGACGATGTCGGCGTTACAAACGTCGAGTTCTACATCGACAACGTCCTGCGCGGCAGCGACGCTTCGTCGCCGTACGCGATCAGCTTCGATTCCAGCACTATCGCCAACGGCGCGCACACGCTCACGGCTAAGGCTTTCGATGCGACGGGCAACTCGGCGACCTCTTCCGGTGTGTCGTTCACTGTTAGCAACATCGCGCCGGTCGCGAGTTTCACGGCCAGCGTGTCGGGTGCGACCGCGGCCTTTACCGATACGTCCAGCGATGCCGATGGGACCATCGTCGTGCGGTTGTGGAACTTCGGCGACGGCAACACCTCTACCGCTACCAACCCAAGCCGCACTTACGCAGCGGCGGGTACTTACACCGTGACGCTCACGGTAACGGATAACAGCGGTTTGACCCACACCGCATCGCAAGCCGTGACGGTCGCCGCGAGCGAAGTGCAGAGCTACACGAACACGACGGATGTCGCGATCACCGACTTAACGACCGTTTACAGCACGATCAACGTCGCAGGCCGTAACGGCGCGGCGCCTAGTAACGCGCTCGTCACCGTGAATATCGTCCACACCTACATCGGCGATTTGAAAGTCGATTTGATCGCGCCGGACCAGAGCGTCTATGTCCTGCATAACCGCACGGGTGGCCCGACCGACAACATCTTCCGCACCTATCAGGTTAATTTGTCGCCCGAACAGTTGAACGGCAATTGGACCCTGCGCGTTAGGGACAATGACCGCGCGGACGTGGGCCGGATCGACAGTTGGAGCCTCACATTCTGAGGTGTAGAGCTTATCCATTGCACGCAACACAACATGGCGCGCTTCGGCGCGCCTTGTTTTTTCCGATTAGTTAATCTTTGGGATGGAGCCTATCGGTATCGCACGGGGTAGCCTGTTTCTGTCCATGAGTGTAGCCCCGAAGGTTTGCCAGCGATCTAGCGCGGCCGTCTGGTGTGCGCGGCCCGGTGCTTTTCCCGCCATGCCATTTACAGCGCTGCTTACCCGGCACACTCAGGGCTTGGCAAGGTTGGCCGTCACGGCGCCGCTTGGCGCCACAGACCACGCGCGCTTGATTTGCCTTGCCGCCAGTAGGCAGGCTACCGGTCTTGTTCGCGCCCGCGCGCGCATGCGATGTGGGAAGAAATTCCGGTCTCGCCGAAGTTATGTCCATGCGCGCAGGACACAGCGCCAACTCTTCCGAAGTCATACGCATGCGCGCGTACTGGTCGGATAATTCCGATGCTTTCGTCGGAGCTTTGGACTTGTCTACTTCGCTCTGTTTTAGACCCGCCAACACGGCCCATTCGGCAATGATCGTATTGATGATGCCGCTGTTGTTGTTAGTCGGGCCGTAGCGGGTGCGTAGGCTTTCGATCAAGGCCAAGGCGTCCGGGCTGGGGTAGTAGTCGATTCGGGCCATGCGTGCACGTCGCTGCCGTTGGCGTCCTGCAATGTGCTCCCGGTCTTTGGACAGATAGCCGTCAGTCATCGCAATGCCTCGCTGTGTGGGCTGTCTTTTCCCACGTCAGAAAACGGTGCGCAGACAATCGACACGCCAAAGCAGTGACAGCCAGAGACGGGCACAAACACGCTGCCGCTTGGTAAGAATCTAAAAAGGTGTACGGATGGCGTAGCGAGGCGACGGCGTGAAACCGTCGTTTTCGATACGGATGGCGTAGCGGTCATGGTCTCTTTTCCGGGCTGTCGATACGGTTGGCGTACTGGTCTGCTACGGATGGCGTATAGGGCTTTCGATTTTTTGTGGGCCGGATGAATGGCGGTTTGGGCTGTTTCCACTCGCCGGACGCGACGGCGGTCGCCGCACAATCGAGCTTGCCGCCGCATTCGTGGATGGGATGCCAGGTCAACGCATAGAGGCTTGCGCCGATGTAGAGGCCGCCTTGTCGGGTCAATGTGATGAATCCGAAGTGCCGCAGTTCCCGCGCCGCCCATGTGACCGTTTCCGGGGATGTCCAGCCCTTGGGCTTCAGCACCGACAGCGAGGCGCAAAGGTCGCCATTGTTCCGGCCGTTGAATTGCCGCGCGATGTCGCACAGCAGCTTGATTGCCATCCCGCTGGTCTGTCGCCAGTTGTCGGAATCTTGAACATGATGCGGAATCAGTGTGAAGGTGCCCGACTCGCTCCGACCTTTGTGCTTTCGCCGGCTGCGGGCTTTCATGCGGCACCGCCCCGGCACATGCTGCGGGATGCCACGCGCGCGCCCTGTGCGTCGATTGGTGCGCTTCTAGCGGGTGCTTGCATGACTTGCCCCGCCCCCTGTTAACGGACGGCCTTTGCATCGCGTGCGGCGATGCGTGACGCGATCCAAGCCGTGACCTCATGCTCCGGCCACGCGCTGGCACGCTCGCCCAACTTGATCGGGCTGGGGAAGTCGCCTAGTGCAACCTTGCGGTAAATCTCAGACCGGGAAAGGCCGGTGCGTGCTTTGACTTGGGGGAGCCGTTCGAGCGTCAGCCCGGAATCGGGAAGCATGGAGGTGTGGGACATTAGGGCGCTGCCTGCGATGCCCGGAAACCGTCCGGGCTATGGCTGGACAGCGTGCCGTTCCCGCATCGGCGCGGGTATTGCGACGGAGCTGCTTAGTCATGGATTGAGCTGCTCAGTCGTCCCCTTCGGTGGGAATCGCAGCCAAGTATCGGCGCAGGCTGGTGACGGATGTCCCGGGGTTCGCGCGCGCGAACATCTCCGCAATAGCGCCTTTCGATAGCTCGGGATTTCTGCGGTTTTGCTTGATCGCGTATTCGATGAATTTTTGCTTGGTGGACCCTGTTGATCGCTTGGCGGCGCTTTTTCTGGCGGCAACTCGTGAGGAAATGCGATTGAGCGTCTTCATCCCATCCGGGTCTTGGATGTGCAGTTTCATCGAGTTCCAGAAAAAATGGACCAGCTCATCGGACAGGACAAAGGCTAACAATCCGATATCGTCATCCGAGAATTTGAAGTCACGCCTAACTTCGCCTTCCTGTAGCGATTCGACCAATTCCGAAGTTATCCGCTTGGCTTCCTCGTCGCAAAACTCGATGAATTTGTGAGTGAACGGATTCGGCGGTTTCTTGTCTTTCATGGCTGGTGCGCTCCCATCGCTGAAGTCCGTGCGCCGACGCCGGCAGCATGTCCGGCGTTTCTTCCCCGTAGGATGTGCGCAATCCGAGCTTAGCAAGCCGCTGCAGGATGTCGTGCGCCATGCCGCGTCAGTCGTCGCAGCCTGCCGCTTCCCGCAACGCTTTCGCCGTCTCTAACGCGAACTCGCACAGATAGGCGGTGCTGCCGGCGGCCCCGGTTTCGATGGACCCGGCCAGCACGTGGCGCACGGCGTCTTCTAGGTCGCTGGCCTCACGCACTGCGGTGCGGCTGTCCAAGCCTGCGGACACGGCCAATAGGCGCATGCCTTCGGCTGGAATCTCACGGAACCCGGTGTCTACAGTGGTCGGGCGGGCGTCTGATAATCTGCTGTGAGCCATGATCGTTTCTCGTGAACGGTGGTGGTTAGGGCGGTCGGGGTGTCACTAGCACCCCGGCCGCCCGCTTGTTACCGGCTGTCGCCGGATGCTTTGCGCTTCATCGGCACGACTTTGCCGGTGCTGTCGCGTAACTGGTCGAGATAATCGGCCCATGCCTGCATCATCTTGCGGCGCTCGGGCAGATGGGCCGTGCGGTTGTACGCGCGGCCGTTGGGGTCGCGGACGGCGTGCGCGAGCTGGTGTTCGATGTAGTCCGGGCGGAACTGCAGCACTTCGTCGAGGATCGTGCGCGCCATCGCGCGGAACCCGTGCCCGCTCATCGTGTCGCCATCGATACCCATATACCGCAGCGCGGCGTTGACCGTGTTTTCGCTCATCGGGCGCCGTGCGCTACGCACGCCGGGGAACACGTATTCGCTGCGACCGGTGAGCGGCTGCAGTTCGCGCAGAATGACGACCGCTTGTTCCGACAGCGGCACGATATGCGGCGTGCCGGTCTTGCTGGCGATGAATCGCCATTCGCTGGCGTCAAGGTCAATATCCGCCCAGCGCGCTTGCCGCAATTCGCCAGGGCGTACAAACACCAGCGGCGCCAGTCGCAATGCCGCGACGGTGACGGGCGAGCCGCGATAGCCCTGCAGCGTGCGCAGTAGTTCGCCCACCTTGGCCGGTTCCGTGACGCTGGCGAAGTGCTGCACCTTGGGCTGTTCGAGTGCGCCCGCAAGATCGGCGGCCGGGTTGTACTTGGCGCGACCGGTGGCGATGGCGTAGCGGAACACTTGACCGGCCAAGGTGCGCGCGCGGTGGGCGGTTTCCACTACGCCGCGTTTTTCCAGCTTGCGCAACGCGGCGAGCAAGGCCGGGGCGGTCACGTCGGCCACAGGCAGGACACCGATACTCGCCAAGTCCTTTTCGATCAAGCGACGCTCACGTTTCACGGAGCCGACGCCCAAGCCTTCTTTTGCGCGCTTCGCCAGCAATTCGATGGCGACCGCCGCGAAGGTGGTTTCCGCACGCTCCACCCGCGCGGCACGTTCGACGCGGGCGACATGTACGGGGTTCGCCCCACCTTTCACCAGCACGCGCATCCGGTCGCGTTCAGCACGCGCGTCGGCCAGCCCCATCATCGGGTATTCGCCCAATGCAGCCATGCTCGCTTTGCCGGCATAGCGGTAGCGGTAGCGCCACAGCTTTGCGCCGGTTGTGCGTACTTCGATGCACAGCCCATTCGAGTCGGCGACACGGTAGACCTTTGCTTTCGGCTTCAGTGCGCGCAGCTTGGTATCGGTCAGCATGGTAGTAACGCCCGGGTGAGTAAGGCGGGGCCACTGCCGCCCCTGTACTCACAGACTTACTCACTTGGCGGCGAGATGCAATAGGACAGACGGGGACGTTGGGAAACAAAAAACCCCGGATATACCGGGGTTTGGCGTGCATCTTGGGGTGTCTTGGGATGTCGCTGGAGGTCTATGTGGTGGGCCCACCAGGATTCGAACCTGGAACCAAGGGATTATGAGTCCCCTGCTCTAACCGTTGAGCTATAGGCCCGTGCGGCGGAGTTTAGCAAAGCGCGCACGGGGGCTTGGGATCAGAGCGAGAGCCTGTCCGCGTCGACGGCCGCCAAGCGCGCGTCGAGCGTGGCCGCGCTTTCGACGCGCGCGCGGGTCGCGGGGTCGAGGAAGTGGAGCATCAGGATGCGCACTTCGCGACCGTCGGCCAGACGCAGGCGCTCGAAGCTCTCGGGCAGTCGCCGCGCGGGCGCCAGCAGCACGCTGTCGACGGGCATCGACGAGTGGATCGGCGTGGGGTCGGCGCCGTGCGTGAGCACGTGGCCGACATCGAGCCAATGGCCGGTTTCGTAGGGAAACCGCGCGACGCGTTTGAGCCAGCGGAACGGCCAGTAATGACGCTCGTCGCGCCATGCCTCGCTGTCCAAGGACCATTCCGGCGGCAACAGCAGCGCCAGTTCGGCGTAGATCTCGCCGTCCGGCGTGCGCATCGGGCGTTCGGCCATGCCGGAGGTGATGACGATTTGGAACGGGCGCTGCGCATCGGCGGGATACGGATACAAATCGATATGCGCTTGCGAGGAGACGATTTCGTGGAAGACGCGTGGAATTTTGCCGAAGTGGCGTTCGAGGTGGTCGGCGATGCCGCCCATCAGCGTGCGATCGCCATCGCTGAGCACATCCGGCGCGGGCGTTCCGGGCATCGCCGCGTCGCTGGGCCAAGGGCGATGGATCAATTCGCGCGTGTCCATCGCCCAGTCCAACATCAGTTTGGCTTTCTCGCGATCGCGCGTGGGCATGCGCGGCAGCATCGCGCGAAGGGTGAAATTCCCTTGCATCAGGCCGTCGCTGAGGAACATCCAATCGCTGAGTTGCGTCGTGTCGCCTGCCCAGCGATCGCCGAGTTTATGCGGCACGGTCTGCGGGTCGTTACCGATGATGCCCGCGATGCGGTCGCCCTCGATTTCGACGTCGCCGAGCCAAAGATGTTCGGTGTGTTCGCCGTGTTTGACACCGACCTTGATCGCGAAATCGCTGTCGCCTGGCTGCGGCGCGCGCAGGCGTTCGACGAACATCGGAAAGCGGTCGCGCGCGGCGGCGATGGCTTTGACCATGTCGGGGTCGTCGGGGCCTAGAAAACTCACGCCGTTTTCGGAGACGATCCGGTCGCGGTGACGCCACCACCAGATCGCCGCCACGGCCGCTGCGGCCGCGATGGCCAATACAGTCGTCGCGCTCATCCTCGCCCTCCTCGGCCGCCGAATGCGGCATCGCGTGCGGTTATCGCTGCGCGGCGATCATAACGAAAAGCCCGCCTTGCGGCGGGCTTTCGGGTGGCTTGGCTGGAGCATCGGCCTTGCCGGGCTTCCTGCAAATCTCATCGGCCCTGCGGGACTCCCGCGATCACTTCGGCCCTTCCGGGCCGCCCACAGTTCAATCGATATCGAGGAAGCTGCGGAGTTGTTCGCTGCGGCTGGGGTGGCGGAGTTTGCGCAGGGCTTTGGCTTCGATCTGACGGATGCGTTCGCGGGTGACGTCGAATTGTTTGCCGACTTCTTCCAGCGTGTGATCGGTGTTCATGTCGATGCCGAAGCGCATGCGCAGCACTTTCGCTTCGCGCGGGGTCAAGCCGGCGAGCACGTCGCGCACGGTTTCCTGCAGGTTGATGTTGGTGGTGTTTTCGATCGGAGACTCGACGTTGGTGTCCTCGATGAAATCGCCCAGATGCGAATCCTCGTCGTCGCCGATCGGGGTTTCCATCGAAATGGGTTCCTTGGCGATTTTCAGGACCTTCCGGATTTTGTCTTCCGGCATGTCCATTTCCTTCGCCAACTCTTCCGGCGTGGCTTCGCGACCGTATTGCTGCAGCATCTGGCGCGAAATGCGGTTGAGCTTGTTGATCGTTTCGATCATGTGCACCGGGATGCGGATGGTGCGCGCCTGATCGGCGATCGAACGGGTGATGGCCTGACGGATCCACCACGTGGCGTAGGTCGAGAACTTGTAACCGCGGCGATATTCGAACTTGTCGACCGCTTTCATCAGGCCGATGTTGCCTTCCTGGATGAGGTCGAGGAACTGCAGGCCGCGGTTGGTGTATTTCTTGGCGATGGAGATCACGAGGCGCAGATTGGCCTCGACCATTTCCTTCTTCGCCTTGCGCGCCTTGGCTTCGCCGTAGGCCATCGCGCGGCTGATGTCCTTGATTTCGGAGAGCGTGAGATACAGCGCCTGCTCGATCGCCATCGTCGCTTCTTGTTCGCCGATGATCTGCTCTTTCACGTCGCGCAGACCCGACGACCATTTCTGCTTGCGCTTGAGCATTTCGTCCACCCAACCGACGTTGGTCTGGTTGCCTTCCCAGGCGCGGATGAAATCTTTACGCGGCATCTTGGCGACGCGGGTGGAGAGGTCGAGGATGCGGCGTTCGTGTTCCTTGATCTGACCGAGCACGTCGCGCAGCTTCTTCACCAAGGTGTCGGTCAACGCCAGCGGCAGCTTCAAGGTCATGAACTGCTCGGCCATTTCCTCGCGCAGTTTGGCCAGGGCTTTGCGGTCCGCGCCTTGCTTGGCGTACGCCTTCTGGAACTTGACGTAACCGGCGGCGAGCGCATCCATTCGGCGCGCGACTTCGGCGGGATCGGGACCGACCGGCCCGGTTTCCTCGGTGCCCGCGGCTTCTTCTTCTTCGTCGGCTTCGAGCGCGTCTTCGGCGATCTCGGCGACGGGAATCTCTTCGGCGGGTTCTTCGATGTCGTTGAAACCGGAGACGATGTCGGCGAGACGCTTCTTGCCCGCCTTGTGCAGTTCGTACTCTTCCAGCAGCAGTTGCACCGACCACGGGAAGCTGGCCAGCGCCGACATCATCTGGGTCAGGCCTTCCTCGATCCGCTTGGCGATGGCGATTTCGCCTTCGCGCGTCAGCAGTTCGACCGTGCCCATCTCACGCATGTACATGCGCACGGGGTCGGTGGTGCGGCCGCCTTCGCCGTCGAGTGCGGTCAGGGTGGCGGCGGCTTCTTCGGCAGCGGTGTCGTCGACTTCGCGACCGCCGGTCGCGCCATCGGCGAGCAACAGCGTGTCGACATCGGGCGCGACTTCGTGCACCTCGATGCCCATGCCGTTGATCATGCCGATGATGTCTTCGATCTGCTCGGGATCGACCAAATCGTCGGGCAGGTGGTCGTTGACCTCGGCATAGGTCAAATAGCCTTGCTCCAGGCCCTTGCTAATGAGCTGCTTGATATCGGATTGCGGGGCCGGACGTTCGTTGGCCATAAGGCGCCACCGTGAGAAAGTGAACCCGTAATTATAACAGCCGGAGGGGGGTGGCTGGGGCCGGAACGGGAAAACGGCCCGATGGCAGCATCGATGCGCACAGAGATGCGGGGGTCCGAGTCGGCGTCTCCTCGCCGCGCGAGGGGTGGAGGGACGACGACTTCCGCAAAACCAGAGAGAGGCCCGAAGGGGATGTGGTGCGCGGGCATCGGTTTCAAGCCCGTCCGGCGGGCGCGAGCGCGGCGATTCAGGCGCATTGGACCCCCTGCACTGGGCGAAGGTTCTGCCGAACCGCGGCGGGTCTCCCAAGCGAAACGGCGCGTGATCGCAGCGCCACCCGGCCGCTCGACCGACTCAAGTCTTGAGCAAGAACGTCACCGGGCCATCGTTCACCAGCGAGACCTCCATATCGGCGCCGAATCGCCCGGTTTCGACGTCGTAGGCATGCTGTTGGCGGCAATATGCGACGAATTCGCCGAAGATGCGCTCCGCCTCCTGCGGCGGCGCGGCGGTGCTGAAGCTCGGGCGCAGCCCGGAGCCGGTGTCGGCCGCCAAGGTGAATTGGCTGACCAGCAATAAGCCGCCGCGCACGTCGGTGAGCGAGCGATTCATCCGCCCGGCCTCGTCGGCGAACACCCGGTAGCGCAGCAAGCGATCGCCCAGTTTGGCGATCTCGGCCGGGCCGTCGCCGGGCTGCACGCCGATCAGCGCAAGCAATCCGGGTCCGATGGCGCCCACGACCTCGCCGGCGACCCAGACCTGGGCATGGGTCACGCGTTGGATCAAGGCGAGCATCGGACGGGTCTGCGGGTCGGGTGGGGCGGAAATCGTACCGGAACCGAGCGCGACGCTTCGCTCGCCGCGATTCGCGCCGCGACGCCTCCAGCCGACTCGGTCCGACACGGCCCGACCCGACCCGATCCGAGGCCGCCGCCAGCGCGTAGACTGCCCGCCCCATGACCGCAGCGTTCGCCCGCCTCCTCTTCGTCTTCGCCCGCTTGTTCGGTCGCCTGCCTTGGGCGTGGCTCAGTCGCCTGGGCGATTTCGTGGCCTGGCTGTGGCGCCGGCAATCGCGCCGCGAGAGCAAGGTCGCATGGCGGAATCTCGAACTGGCCTACCCCGACGCGAGCGTCGCCGAGCGCGAGGCCATGCACGCCGACATCCTGCGCACCACCGCGCGCCAAGCCTTCGAAACGCTGAGGCTGTGGACCCGGCCGCACGCCGAGAATCTGGCGTCGATGCTGGTGCGCCAGGAGGGCGTGGACCTGTTCGATGCCGCCATCGCGTCGGGCAAAGGCGTGATCGTCGCCGCGCCGCATTACGGCAACTGGGAACTGCTGAACCAATGGCTGGCGAGCTACACGCCGCTGGCGATTCTGTATCGGCCGCCGGACTCACCCTTGGGCGAAGCCTTCCTGCGCTTGGCCCGCGCCGACGCCGAGGGCCGCGTGACCCAGGTCCGCGCCGAAGCCGCCGGCATCCGTCAATTGTTCAAGCGTCTGCGCGACGGCGGCGTGGTCGGCATCCTGCCGGACCAGCAGCCGAAAGCCGGCGATGGCGAATTCGCGCCGTTTTTCGGTCGCCCGGCTTACACCATGACCTTGTTGTCGCGACTGGCCGAGCGCAGCGGCGCCACGGTGCTGTTCGTGTATTGCGAACGCGTCGGTCCGCTCGCCTTCGCGCTGCACGTGGAGCCGGCGCCGGCGGCCATCGCCGACGCGGACGGCCTGGTCGCCACCACGGCCTTGAACGCGGCGGTGGAGACGATCGCGCGTCGCGACCCGGCGCAGTATCAATGGACGTACAAACGCTACACGCTCGACCCGTCGTGGAACCCGTACTTCAATCCTTATCGCGATTTGTGAACGCGGCGCCGCATGCGCATGCAGCCGTCGCAGCCCGCGAGGACCGATGCGGAGGCGCGCGTCGCCGTGCATACTCCTCGCGACATCCGTGGACGATCCGTTCTCCGTGACTTTGCCCAACGCCCCCACTGCTTCCGACCCCACCGCTTCCGATGCGTCAGCGCGCGAACCGCGCATCGACGAGTCCGCGTCCGCGGCCTCCGTGTCGTCGTCCCATGATCCGAATCCTGAAGGCGCCGTCGACGGCATCGACCCCGAGAGCGCCGATCTCGTCGTCGAAGACGAACCGCTGCAGCCGGATTGGCAGGCGCTGCCGCCGCGCGCGCAGACGGTGTTCCGGTACGTCGGCCTGCTCAGCACCAGCGTGCCGGCCGCAGTGGTGTCGATGGTGCTCTACAGCCGTCTCGGCGCGCACGCGACGACGTGGATCGCGATCGGCGGCGCGTTCGCGGTCGCGATCGCAGCCGGTTTATGGCTGGCGTATCGACGTTATCGCTACACCTTCTGGAAACTCGACCGCGACGGTTTCGCGGTCAAACGCGGGCGTTTGTGGCAATGGGAAACGCGGGTGCCGACCACGCGCGTGCAGCATATGGACCTCAAACGCGGACCGCTGGAACGCGCGCACGGGCTGGCTTCGGTCATTCTGCACACCGCCGGCACGCGGCTGAGCGCGGTCAGCGTCTCGGGCATGTCGCTCGACGACGCGGAGCGTTTGCGCGATTACCTGACGCGCCAGATCGACCGACAAGACGGCGATGACTCCGACCACGCCTGAGGCGCTCGCGCTCGACGCGACCGAAGAACGGCGGTTGCATCCGCTGTCGTGGTTCTTCGTGCTGATCCAGCAGCTCAAGCAATTCATCGTGCCGCTGGTGGTCTTGCTGTTCTGGGGTCGCGGCGACCGCAACGATTTGTGGTCGGCGGTGGCGATCTGTTTGCTCGCGGCGTATTCGATTTGGCAGTACTACACCTACCGCTTCCGCATCGATCACGACAGTTTGATGATCCGAAGCGGTCTGCTGGAGCGCAAACAACGGCAGATTCCGTTCGCGCGCATCCACAACGTCGCGCTGCATCAGTCGTTGCTGCACCGGATCTTCCGCGTCGCCGAAGTGCGCCTGGAATCGGCCGGCGGCATCAAGCCCGAAGCGGAAATGCGCGTGCTCACGCTCGACGACGCCTTGGCGCTGGAGGCGCTGATCCGACGGCGGCGTTCGGAAGCGGCGGGCGTCGCGGCAAGTCCGCAGGCGGACGCTGACGACAGCGAAGTGCTGGTGAGCCTGTCCAGCGCTGAAGTGATGCGCCTGGGCTTGATTTCCAATCGCGGCATGCTGGTGGTGGCCGGCGTGTTCGCAGTGTTGGCGCAATTGAATCCGGAACTGCTGACGCGCGTGCTGCGCGGCTGGTTGCAAACTTTGTTCGGCTATGTGCTGAGTTACGGCAACGGCCATGAAGTGGCGGCGATCGTCACGCTGGTCGTCATCTTCGTGGTGGTCCTGCGCGTTTTTTCGGTGATTTTGGCGTTGCTGCATTACACCGACTTCCGTTTGGAACAGCACGGCCGCCGCCTCACGCTCGAACGCGGCATGTTGACGCGCCTGCGCACCAGCGCCCCGCATCGCCGCATTCAGACATGGACGCTGCACGAAGGGATTTTGCATCGCTTATTCAAGCGACGGACGTTGGAAGTCAGCACCGCGGTGCTGGACAACGGCTCGCACGGGCAACCCCGATCGCTGCGCGAACTGGCGCCGATCGGCACCCCCGCGCTGTGCGACAGCTTGGTCCACCGCTTATTGCCGCATGTGCAATGGCCGGTGCGGTCGTGGCATCGGCTGCATCGCCACGCCGGATGGCGTTTGTTCGTGCCGCATCTGCTGTGGACGACGCTGCTGGCGTTCGGCGCGTATTGGAATCTGGGCATTCTCGGCGCGGGCGTCTTCGCGTGTTGGCTGCCGTGGGGCGGTTATCTGGCGTGGCGACACGCGCGCATGGCCGGCTACGCGCTGGATGACCGCATCGTCGCCGTGCGCGACGGCTGGTGGACGCGACGCTGGCGTTTCGCGGAAATCGGCAAACTGCAGGCGGTCATCCTCAGCCAATCGCCCGTCGATCGACGCCTCGGCATGGCGACGCTGTTGTTGGACACCGCAGGCGGCACCGGCATGGGTTCGCCGCTGATCCTGCACTACCTGCCCGAAGCCGAAGCGCGCGCGCTGCAAGCGAAACTGGTGCACAGGATTTCGCGGCATCGCTTGCGGTGGTGAGGCGGTGTCGCGTCTCGAATGAAAACAAACGACATCGACAGGGCTCAAAAACCCCAGTAACCCAATTTCGACCGAATCTGCAGCGCCCGCAGCCGTCCACCAAGCGGTTTGCCGCGCAGGCGGCCGAGTTTGCCCGCGATCAAATCCTCGGTCGCGGCGATCACGCGCTCGGACGAACGTCCGTCGCGATACGGATGAATCGCATCGGCATAGGCCACGATGGCATCGCGTAGTGCGTCGCTCGGAGCGAACGCGCGTTCCAGCATCTCGGGCAAGCGCTTCGGGTCGTCGAAATCCAGCATGTGCGGTTTCGGCGCTCGATTGCGCAGCGTGATCACCGGCTTGTGCTGCACCACGAATTCCGACACCACCGATGTGGTGTCGGCCACCAGCACGTCCGCCGCGCGCTGCGCCGCCATCAGCGCTTCGGTCTCGACGAACGCGGCGTTCGGGCCGACCAACCCGCGATAGCGCGCGAACAGTTCCGGCGCGCATTTCGGGTGCAGGGTCAGCAGCCAATAGCGTTCGCCGCGCGCGATATCTGCGGCGATGGCGTCGAACAGATGCGGCGCGGCGCTGAGGCGCTCGGTGAAGGTGGACGCGAACAACGCCACCGGCCGCCCCTGCGCGGGTGCGCGCAACGCGGCTGACGCGCCGCCGTCGTCGCGGAACAACGGGTCGAGCTTGGGCCAGCCGGTTTCGACCACCGCGAAATGCAGATGCGCCGCCGCCAGAGCGCGAAAGGGTGCGGTGGTGGCCGGGCCTTGGGTGCAGTACAGATCGAACAGGCCGCGCACGCGAAAATGGCCGCGGGCATCGTCGCGCTTTTTGACATTGAAGCCGTGGAAAAGCTGCACTTTCGGCCCGGTCAGGAAGGTCGGCACCCAATTCGCGGCGGAATACACCGCGCGCGGCCGTAGCGCCACCGCCTCGCGCAGCCCCACGCTGCGTACCGGCGCCGGCAGCGTCGCGCCGGCCGCGCCGTCCTCGAACCACGCATGCGCGGTATGGCCGGCCGCTTGCAGGGCATCGGCCAACGGCTGCAGGATGGGCAGCGCGTAACGCTCGGTCGCGAACAACAGGTCATCCGCCATCAGTACGTTCCCACCCTCCGCCGTTTCGGCGCCGAATCCAAACCGCCCCGGTCTCTCGGCGGTCATTATCGCGTTCAACGAAGCCGATCGTATCGGCGATTGCCTCGCTTCGCTCGCCTTCTGCGACGAAATCGTCGTGGTCGATTCCGGCTCCGCCGACGATACCCGCGGGATTTGCGAACGCGTCGGCGCACGGGTGCTGCAGCGGCCGTTCGACGGTTTTCGCAGCCAGAAGCAGTTCGCGATCGAACAGGCCGCGCACGATTGGGTGCTGTGCCTGGACGCCGACGAACGCGTGAGCCCGGAATTGCGCGCCGCGATCGAGGCCGCGCGCGACCGCGGTTTCGCCGATGCGGCGGGGTATCGCTTCGCGCGATTGTCGGAGTATTTCGGCAAATTCCTGCGTCGCGGCAACGCCTACCCGGACCGCGTGCTGCGTCTGTTCGACCGCCGTCGCGGCGGCTGGCGCGGCGATCGCGAAATCCACGAAGCAGCCAGCGTCGACGGCGCGGTGAAAACACTGCCGGGCGATCTCATCCACTTCCCGTACCGCTCGCTGATGCAGCAATTGCAGAAAACCGAGCGTTACGCGCGAATGATGGCCGAGCACGAGTTCGCGCGCGGCAAACGCGCTTCGCTGGCGAAATTGGTGTTCTCGCCCGCGTGGCGGTTCTGGCGCGGCTACGTGTTTCGCCTCGGCTTTCTCGACGGCTGGCACGGTCTGGTCTACGCCTACGTCCGCGCCAATTACGTGCGCCAGAAAACCATCATGCTGTGGCTGCTGCAGAACGGGCGGAAGGTGGAGTGAGGCTGCATCGCTGTTTGTGGGAGGGCCGGAAGGCCCGATCGAATCCCTGCAGCGGTGATCGGGCCTACCGGCCCTCCCACAAAAGCTGGGCCTGCCGACCCTCCCACAAAAGCGGGTCCTCGCTCGCCATCCCAGTCACGATGGACCAGAATAACGGCCGGCCCCGGGCATGGTCTTCGGCGCGCGGCCGTCGTCCCCGCTCCCGGAGTTGCGCGCAATGGCCCGAATCCTCGTCACCGGCGGCGCCGGTTTTCTCGGCTCGCATCTGTGCGACCGCTTGCTCGACGACGGCCACGACGTGCTCTGCGTCGATAATTTTTTCACCGGCAGCAAACGCAATATCGCGCATCGGTTGAACCACCCGTATTTCGAGCTGATGCGCCACGACGTGACCTTTCCGCTGTTCGTGGAAGTGGATCAGATCTACAACCTCGCTTGCCCCGCCTCGCCGGTGCATTACCAACACGATCCGGTGCAGACCACCAAGACCAGCGTCCACGGCGCGATCAATATGCTGGGGCTGGCGAAGCGTTTGCGCGCGCGCATCTTCCAGGCGTCCACCAGCGAGGTCTACGGCGACCCGGAAGTGCATCCGCAGCCCGAAGGCTATTGGGGCCGGGTGAATCCGATCGGCATCCGCAGTTGTTACGACGAAGGCAAGCGCTGCGCGGAAACG
>JAGNNB010000182.1 GCA_017990865.1 Lysobacteraceae bacterium | reverse complement strand
CGGCTCGCTCTGAAACTCGGCGCCGCCTTATCCCGTCACGAATTGACGGTGGGACTCGAAGGCGAAGGCACGACGCTGGCGGCGCATGGCGTACTGCTCGCCGACGGCAAGCGCCATATCGACATGCGCCTGGGCATCGAGCATATCGCGCGAAACACCGCCTGCGATTTGCGTTGGCGCGGACTCGGTGCCGATCGCGGTCGCGCCGTGTTCCACGGCGGCATCGTGATTCGCGAAGGCGCCGACGGTACCGATGCGAATCTGACCAACAAGAATCTGCTGCTCTCGGCGAACGCGGAAATCGACACGCAGCCGGTGCTGGTCATCCACGCCGACGAAGTGAAGGCCGCGCACGGCGCGACCGTCGGTCAGCTCGACCCGACCGCGCTGTTCTATCTGCGCTCGCGCGGCTTGCCCGAAGCCGAAGCGCGCGCGATGTTGACCGCCGCGTTCTGCCGCGAATTGCTGAACACGATCGACGACGAAGCTTTGCGGCAGACGATGGCTTCCGCATTGGATGGCGCGCTCGCGCGCATCGAGGACCACGCGCCATGACCGCGACCGCGAACGACGCGCACAATAACGACAGCGGCGACCGCGACTGGGCCGCCGTTCGTGCCGATTTTCCGCTGTTGACCCGTACGGTCAACGGCAAGCCGCTGATCTATCTCGATTCGGCGAACACCGGGCAAAAGCCGGCGTCGGTCATCGAAACGGTGGACGATTTCTATCGCCGCCATAACGCCAACGTCAGCCGCGCCGTTCACACCTTGGGCACGGAAGCGACCGACGCTTACGAAGCCGCGCGCGCGAAGCTCGCCGGCTTCCTCAACGTTCACCGCGATGAGTTGGTACTGTGCAGCGGCACGACGTTCGCGCTGAATCTGGTGGCCTACAGTTGGGCGTTGCCGCGATTGAAAGCGGGCGATGTGGTGTTACTTAGCCGCATGGAGCATCACGCCAACATCGTGCCGTGGCAATTGGTCGCGCAGCGCACCGGCGCGCGCATCGAGGTCGCCGAGATTCACGACGACGGCACGCTCGATCTCGACGCGCTATACGCGAAGATGACCGGCGCGGTGAAACTCCTCGGCCTGACCCACGTCTCGAACGTGCTGGGCACGATCAATCCGGTGCATGAGATCTGCCGCGAAGCGCGTCGGCGCGGCATCGTCACCGTGATCGACGGCTCGCAGGCCGCGCCGCATATGACGCTGGATATTCCCTCGCTCGGCTGCGATTTCTACGCGATCACCGGCCACAAGATGTGCGGCCCGACCGGCACCGGCGCGCTGTGGGCGCGGCGCGAGCATCTGGCCGCGATGCCGCCGTTTCTCGGCGGCGGCGAAATGATCAAGGAAGTGCGTTTCGAGGGCACGGTCTTCAACAACCCGCCGCATCGCTTCGAAGCGGGCACGCCGAATATCGCCGGACATATCGGACTCGGCGCGGCGGTGGACTATCTGCGCGAGATCGGCATGGATCATATCGCCGCGCGCGAAATGGAACTGCTCGCGCATGCCACCGAAGCGCTCGACGCCATCGACGGCCTGCGCATCGTCGGCCGCGCGCCGCAAAAAGCCGCAGTGATCAGTTTCCTGGTCGAAGGCGCGCATGCGCACGATCTGGCGACGCTGCTGGATCTGGAGGGCGTCGCGGTGCGCTCCGGCCATCACTGCGCGCATCCGCTGATGCAGCGTTTCGGCGTGCCGGCGACCTGCCGCGCCTCGTTCGCGTTCTACAATACGCACGACGAAATCGACGCCTTCGCCGCCGCGCTGCGCAAAGTCCGCGCGCTGCTGGGTTGATCCAACGCCATCGAAAGGAGCCCGCTTGTCCACTCTCCGCTTCCGCTTCGCGACCGAAGACGATATTCCGGCGCTGGTCGAACTGGTCACCTCCGCGTATCGCGGCGAGACCAGCAAACGTGGCTGGACCACCGAAGCCGATCTGCTCGACGGTCAACGCATCGATCCCGACATGCTGCGCGCCGATCTGGCGATGCCGCGCAGCGCGATTCTGCTGGCGGAAGACGATGACCGCCTGCTCGCCTGCGCGCATATCGTCGTCGAAACCGGCGAAACGAGCGAAGTCGCGGGACACGACGCGGCGAACGGCGACGGCGACGCGGCGTATTTCGGCATGTTCTCGGTCGCGCCGGATGCGCAGGGCGACGGCGTCGGAAAAATCGTGCTGGCGGAAGCCGAGCGCATCGCACGCGAAGTCTACGGCTGCTCGCGCATGCGCATGACCGTCATCGACTGCCGCGAAGAATTGATCGCGTATTACGTGCGCCGCGGCTATGCGCGTACCGGCATCAAGAAACCGTTTCCCTACGGCGACCCGCGTTACGGTCTGCCCAAGCGCGACGATTTGCGCTTCGAGATTCTGGAAAAGCGTCTGTCGGATCAACACGCATCTGCACATCCTGTATCGGAGCATCACGTATCGGAGCATGCCTCGTGAGCGATTGGGTTTTCGTCTGCCCCACCGAACAACTACTGCCCGGCGAAAAAGCCACCGTCTGGGCCGACGACACGCCGATTCTGGTCGTCAATCTGGACGGCGAACTGTACGCGGTCGAAGACAAATGCACACACGACGAATTCGAATTGTCGTCGGGCGACATCGACCCCGTCGAAGGCAGCATCGTCTGCGTCCTGCACGGCGCCCGCTTCGACCTCCGCGACGGTCGCGCACTCTGCGCCCCCGCCTACGAACCCGTCGCGAAATTCCCGGTGAAGATCGAACACGGCGGCGTTTGGACGCGCGACGATCGGGATTGAAATCCCCGTGTGATATTTCCGCGCGAATTTCATAGGGTGCGCGTGTCGCGCACCGTGCTTTCCCGCTCTATACCAAAACGGTGCGCGGCACGCGCACCCTATGCGAACCGGATTCGATCACCACAGCGTGTCGATACTCGTAGGGCGCATAAGCCGAAGGCGTCATGCGCCACGATACGTCACCGATGGCGGTCACCATGAAGGAGGTGCATGACGCTTCGCTTATGTACCCTACGCTATCGCCATTGGTAGGGCGGGATCAAGCCCGCCTTTCGAATTACTTTTGACCAGAAGCGGGCATAGAGCGGACGTTAGACTTGAAGAATGCGGCCGCGAGGCGCGCGACTGTTCGCAACGATTGAGTCCTTCCCGAACATGATGGCCTGTGTCGTCGTGGGTGCTTCTAGCGTCAGCTCGTGAGGCACAGGAGCGAGGTCAACCATCACATCAACCACATCATCCGGATAAGGCGAGCGGCATCCCCCGAGATCGCGATAGCCCAATGTCCATCCGTTCTGCGGCATCCACACGCAAAATGCCATTGGGTAGAACTTCATCAGCCAATAGATGGACCGGCCGCCATTGCTGATGTCGAGAGTGGCTGCATCCCGGACCAACGCCTGCCGACGGTAGGGATAAACCCAGTAGTAGAAGTTGCTTCCTCCCGGCACAGGTAAGGTTTCATCAAGGAAAAAGTCCCGCCATTGTGTTGTGAGTGGCCCCTTGAGGTAGCGATCAACACCGACTGCTGCCAGGTGGCCCCAAATGGCGCGAATCAGGAGAGCTGGCTTCGTCGGCACCGGCATGGTGGTTGGCAAAAGCAAATCTGACGCGAGTAGATCACTCACCTGCCTCGTGAAGTCGATCAGCACCGGGTCGTATCGGCCACCCAGAAAAGCGTTGTTGCATCGTGAGCACAGCGTCCTGTACTTAACCCCGTCATGGGCCTTCGTCTTGATCGCCTTTTCAGCATCAAGGCGGTGCGTGACGTGCTGAAGCTCCATTGCTGTTGGACGGACACAGCCCTTGGGCGGGGTGTGGTCCTCGGTCAGAGGGCCGTTGGCGCCGCAGATATTGCAAATCCCCGACTTCGCACCCCGGGTGACCATGTGGAGGGGCATTGTTAGACCTCCTGCGGCGGCAGGTCACGCACGAACAGACCAAACGCTCTGATGTCCTCGCGCATCATGAGGAATTGGGCCAGCTGCTGAATGTTCTGCCGCACCAACAAGCGCCTGCCAGCCGCGGCCACAACGCGAAGGCGTGCAAGGTTCGGTTCCAATTCGCCACCAATCTTTGGTAGTTCACGAAGCTGCTTGTCCGACAAGGTGTCAATGTTCGCTTCCGCGAGCGTTGCTACGAACGGCTCAATGGAGCCGACGATTTCCTTCAGTCCGTTCCCCGCAGCGATCGCAGCGAAGCCATCAAGCTGTCCAACCTGAACTTCCACAAAGCCGCTGATGCGGTTGCGCCTGTCCAAACCTGTCACTTCCGTGGCTGCTGCAAGAGCTTCGCGGTAGCTACCAATGATCTCTTTGAGCTTGACCGTCCTCAGGTCAACATGAGTCGTGAAGCCAGGCGTGCTGAGGATGTCGTCCCATGACTCTATCCGCTGAAGACCCCGCTCGCTGTTGAGTGTGATCATGCGCTTCCCATATTGACCCATGCCGCCTCTGCAGCTCAGCACAACTATTGGGGTTCACACAGCAGGACTCAAGCAGCCAGTTCCGCAGCAAGCACCTGTAGTGGATAGCGTCGGTCCGAGGTCCCGCCCGATCTTAATTTCACGTCCTCGTTGCTCTTGGCGGTGTGGTGCGGCGGATGACAGCTTGTGGTCGTAAGCAGCCTGCAGGGCATTCAATTTCAAAGACATAGCCCAACACCCGCCAGACCCAAGAATCATTTGAACCCCGCGCTTTCACCCCCCAACACCTCAATCCCCATCACCGCCAACATCTCCACCATCCGCCCGGCCTGCACCGCCTGATCGCTCGACGCATTGCCCTGCTCCGCACGCTTCGCGACGCCCTGCGCGATGGCGGCGAGGCGGAAGAAGCTGAAGGCGAGGACGAACGGCCAGTCTTCGGGGATGGGTTGGCGACTGCGCTCCGCGTAGCGCGCGAGCAGTTCCGCTTCGCTCGGGATACCCAATGCGGTGCGATCGAGGCCCGCCAGGCCGGGCAGCGCGGGGTTGCGCGGCAGGCGCAGGGCCATGCAGAAGTAGCCGAGGTCGGCCAGCGGGTGGCCGAGCGTCGAGAGTTCCCAATCGACGATGGCGATCACGCGCGCGTCGTCGCGATGGAACATCAGATTGTCGATGCGGAAATCGCCGTGCGCCAAGGCGACCGCGCCGTCGTCCGCAGGGCAGCGCGCGGGCAGCGCAGCGATCAAGGCGTCCATCGCCGCGATCGGGCGGGTTTCGCTGGCGCGGTATTGTTCGGCCCAACGTCGCAGTTGACGTTCGAAATAATTGCCGGGTTTGCCGTAATCGGCGAGTCCCACCGACGCTGGATCGATCGCATGCAGCGCCGCCAGCGCATCGATAATCGCGGTGTAGATCGCGCCGCGTTCGGCCGGCGTTTGATCGGGCAGCGACGGATCCCAAAAAATTCGGCCGTCGACGAACGCCATCAGATAGAACATCGAACAGACGATCGATTCGTCTTCGCATAGATGCAGCGGCTTCGCCACCGGCACCTGCGTGCCGTGCAGCGCCTGCAACACGCGGAATTCGCGATCCACCGCATGCGCGGACGGCAGGAGTTTCCCGGGCGGTTTGCGCCGCAGCACGTAGGCGCCGCTGGCCGCGTCGATGCGATAGGTCGGATTGGATTGTCCGCCTTTGAATTTGGTGGCAGTGAGCGGCCCGCGAAAGCCTTCTACGTTCGCTTCGAGGTAAGCGGCTAGTGGTTCCACGGGTAGGTCGAGCGGATGGGCCATCTGCGTTCCTTCGAAATCGAAGCTGTAGGAGGGGCGTTAGCCCCGAGTTGTGCATGGCGAGTAGAGACGAATGATGTGTTGGCGTATCGATTGGTTAGAAGCTATCTCAAAATCGAAACACCCACGATTTCAACCGTCATCCCGGCGAAAGCCGGGATCCCGCTTAAGAAAAAAGGACGAAAAGCTGGGTTCCGGCTTTCGCCGGAATGACGATATCGAGCCGATCCGTTCTCCGCTGATTTTGAGATAGGTTCCAGGCATGGATGGGATTGGTGGGAAGAGCGTCGGGGCTGAAGCCCCTCCTACGAAGTGCTGCATCGTGCGCGCGGCGCGGTGGGATCAGCCTTTGAGCATCGACCGCGCGAGCGCGGCGATATGCACTTCGTCCGGGCCGTCGGCCAAACGCAGCGAACGCGCGCCGGCGTACGCTTGCGCCAGGAAATGATCCTGCGACAAACCGCCCGCGCCGTGCATTTGCATCGCGCGGTCGATCACCGCGCAGGCCATGCGCGGCGCGACGATCTTGATCATGCCGATCAAATCCTTCGCGCCTTTGTTG
>JAGNNB010000180.1 GCA_017990865.1 Lysobacteraceae bacterium | reverse complement strand
ACTTCTTGCTTGGCGAGAATCTGTTTGTCTTCGGCGAGATGCTGCAAGACGCAGCCGCCGCAAACGCCGAAATGCGGGCAGCGCGCGGGCACGCGATCGGGCGAGGCCGACAACACCTCGACCGTCGCCGCTTCGTCGAAATGCCGCGACTTGGCCGTTTGCTTCGCCATCACCCGCTCGCCCGGCAACGCGCCCGCGACGAACACCGCTTTGCCGGGCTGCCCGTCGACGCTACCGCGTCGCGCGACCCCGCGACCGTCGTGGCTCAGGTCGAGAATCTCGAGTTCGAACGGCGTTTGATTGATGCGATTGCGGGCCACGAGCGGGTTTCGAGCAGGAACGGGGCGCGCATTGTCGCAGAAACCTCGCCGCGCGCTCATCGCGACGTATCCGCTCAACGAAAAGCGCGGCCGAATGGCCGCGCTTTTCGTCTTTACGACATTTCGAATCCTGGTGGATTCACTTCTGCTTCCACGCCCCGCCGCGCTGATACCACCAACCCGATTTCGCGCTGTCGACCCACTGCTTCGCGAACACGCTGCGGATCTGGCCTTCCCATTCCGGGTGGCCGTTGGCGACGGCGATCTCGCGGTACACGGCTTTGCGGTCGCGGTTTTCGTCGGCCACGGCGGTGTTCACCGGCACGCGATCCTTCAACGCGATAGCGGCGGCATCGCGCACCACCACCAAACCGTCTTCGCCGAAACCCAGCGCGCCGGAATCGAAGTGCGGGCGCAAGTCGTTCTCGAAACGTTGTTCCATACGCGATTGGATCGCGCGGATCGCCGGCGTCTGGATATTGAAATCCGGCTGGCTCTGCGCGTAAGCGGACGAGATACCGATCAGCATCAGCGGGTCGAAGGCGAAACCGCGTTCGCGGGTCGGTTCGACCGGCGCGCGCAGCGCCATTCCGCCGCCGCCGGGCGTCTGCGCCGGTGGCGCCGCGTCGTTGATGACCTTTTCGACGAACTCCTTGGCCGCTTCCTTGGCCTCGGCCGCCGGGAAATAAACGTTGATGGTGACGCAGGCGCTGAGCAGCAGCGTTGCGGCGACGGGAACGGCGAACCAGCGGCGCATGGACGATCTCCAAAAGAGGGGTACGACTGGGGTACAACGGGGCTACGACGGGCATACGACTAGAGTAAGCGACAACGGGCGGCGACGACGGCGCGGCGGGCCTATTCGACGACGGGTTTGATATCCCCCGAGCCGATGGCCGCCAACCGCTCGACCAGGGTGGGCCAATCCACCCGACGCTTGAAACCCACCACGTTCAAGCGCGGCAGCCCCGCGCCTTCGACGATAGTAAATCCGTCGTTGTCTGAATGGGGCTTCGCCGGGCCGGCGTCGGTGGCATTCGCATCGGTCGCCGCCGCGAAACCGCCCAAGCTGTCCAGCCCGCCCATCGCGCAGACTTCGTTGCGCAAGCGGCAGGTGATGCCGATGCGGCGATAGCCGAAATCGTCGAACAGCCCGATGAGCTGGCCTTGCAGGCTGGTGACGAACGACGCGTCGCCGACGCTGGAAATGTTCTGCACCGCGCGTTGGCTGATGCGTTGACGTTCGCGTCGGCGCTTGGCGGCATCGCGATCGGTATGCAGATCGGCGTCGAACGCGGTGGCGGACCAATCGACCAAGCGGATATTGCGAATGCTGCCGTCCAAACGGCCGGTGATGCTGCCGAAATCGAAGACTTCGGTGACGCTGCGCAGATCGAGATCGTCGAGTTCCAAATCGGCCGACAACGTCGGCGCCACGCCGAACGGGCGCTCCATCGCCAACGACGAAAGACTGACGCGGCCGTCGAACACATCCATCGCCAAACCGCCCTCGAAACTCAAACGATCGTCGACATAACGCGCGTCCGGAATGCGACCGCCGAGCGTGCCGCGGAACGCCGGCCAACCCAGCGCCTGCGACAGTTTGCCCAGGTCCATGTCTTCGAGCGTGAGGCCGAAACGGCTTTGCAGCCCTTGTTCGCCGACGCGCGGCTGCAGTTCGAAGCGATCGAAGCGCATGCGCCCGCCCACCGCGGAAAAACTCACCGGTGCACGAAACGCGATAACGCCGTCGGCGCTGCGCAACGGCACCATAGCTTCGCCGAAATCCAAGCCATACAAGCGCCCGCCGGCCCAGCGCAGATCGCTGTCCACGGGCGTATCGGCCGAAAACCGCAGATCGCCGTCGAGATCGTCGAAACGGAAAACGTCCGCGCCGTCGCGCACGTCAAGCGCGGTCAAATGCGCATCGAGGCCGCGCAAACCGTTTCGATCGAGTCTGAGTCTCGCTTGCAGACCGCCATCGAGCGCGAGATCGCTCAAGCCGAAGACGCTGAGCCAACCGGACAAGTAACGCGCCGTCAGCGGTTTCGCATCGCGGCTGTCCAAGCGCAGATCGAGCGCGCGCAACGCGCCGTCATTCGCGAACGCCGCATCGCCTTCCGCGCGCAACACAGCGCCGTCGCGCCATTCGATCTTCGGCAATCGCCAACCCGTCGCATCGCCTACGGCCTCGATCGCGAATCCGACCGACGATGTCGGCAATGCGACATACGCGCTGCCGAACAGCAATTCGCCGCCGTTCCATTCGCCGTCCAGACGCACGCGGCGTTCGCGCGGGCCGAACGAGGTCTGCAAGTCGAAACGTCCGCTCAAATGTTCCGCGGCGACGCTGGCGTCGGGCGTATCGAAGGACGCGGCGGAGAAGCGCAACGGCCCGCCGATTTCGAGCAGCGCGTTCTGCGGCGCGCGAACCCGCAACTGCGCATCGACGGTGCCGGACTTCAATCGCCCTTCCGCCCACGCTTGCTGCGACATCGCCTGCAGCCACGCCAGCGGCACACGCGTCAGATCGATCCGCGTATCGTCCGGCGCGGCGGCGACCCGATGCACGTCGATGCGCGCATCGCCTTGCGTCAAGCGAATATCGGTGAATGCGGTACCCAGATCGACCGCGAGACGCGACGGCCGCACGCCCTCGCCGCGCAATGCGCCCTCGCAGCGCCAACCGCCCGCGCCGTCGCGGCGCAGCGGACATTCCCAGGCGACATCGCGTCCGCCGTAACCCAGATCGGGCGCATCGATCCGCGCGGCGCGAATGCGCAAACGTCCCTGCTCCGCCGTCGCCGGCCACTCCAGATCGACGCGCACCTGCTGCAGCGTGGCGATACCGGTGGTCAGCTTCGCGATCTTGGCGTGCAGCGTTCGCGCCTGCGCGGGCGCGGTACCGATGATCATGAGGGCGAAAGCGACCGCCAGACCCGCGGCGATTCTTGCGAGGAAACCCGAATCGCGCCGACGCGGCTGCGAGGCGCCGTCTGGACGGACGCATCCGCGATTGCCTAAGATCGGTTCGGGTCGGCGCGACATGCCGGACAGAATAGCGGAGCGACGATGAATCACGACAAGGATGAGTCCGGCGCGAAGGCAAGCGATTCGGCCGCGACCGATGCCCCGTCGTCCGCGACGCCGCATCTTTTGCTGGTCGAGGACGACCCGGTGAGCGCGGCGTTTTTGCGCGACGCGATCGCCGCCTATCCGGCGCGCGTGGCGCTGGCGACCAGCGCCGCCGAGGCCATGCGGTTGGCGTCCGAACGCGACTTCGACCTGTGGCTTATCGACGCCCATCTGCCCGACGGCCGCGGCGTCGATGTCCTCGGGCATTTGCGCGCGCAAGGGCACACGACGCCCGCGCTAGCGCATACGGCCGAAACCGCGAAGACGGTGTTGGACGGATTGATCGACGCCGGCTTCGAGGAAGTCCTGATCAAACCGTTGAGCATCGCCGCGCTGCATGGCGCGATTCGGCGCTTCATCGCGAGCGCGACGCATTCGCGGAACGAGCCGTCAACGGCGATACCCGACACGAGCGACGGCATCGAACATCCGACCTGCGGCAAAATGCCTGTTTTCGACAACGAAACGGCATTGCGCGCGCTCAACGGCCGACCGGAACACGTCGCGGCGATGCGGCGCATGCTGTTGGCGGAATTGCCGCAACAGGCGCAGCGCATCGCCGATGCCTTGCGCGATGACGACGCGGCGATGTTGCGCGCGGAGCTGCACAAACTTCTGGCGAGCGCGGGATTCGTCGGCGCGGCGCGTCTGCAGGCCGCCGCGCGCGATTTGCAGGCAGCACCGAATGCGGAACGTGCGAGACGGCAGTTCGAGGGCGCGCTGATCGATACGTTGCAGGCGCTGCGGGATCAGGCTTCGTCGGGATAAGACGTATTCGATGCAGGCACATCGGCATCGATAGCGGAGGTGTCGCCCGCCGATCTGTCGTCTCGCGATTTGGCGTCCACCCCGCGCGGCAGCGACGCGATCAACTCCCACGATTTCAGTCCGCGTCCGCCGAGGTGATGCAACAACACAGCGCGCATCACGCGACGCAGCCCGGGCAGATCCTCGGCGCAGGGTTCGCGATCGGCGGCCAAGTCGAGCAAGGCGCGACCCGTCGCGGTTTCGCCGCGCGCTTCGCGACTGACGTTCGCCGCCTCGCCCAGCACGCGACGCGGGCCGTGGTCGGCATCCAAGCGATAGCGCGCGGCCGGATCGATCGCCTCGCCGTCGCCGTCGAATTCCAGAGCAAAACCCACACCGAGAGCATCGAGCAGGTCGCGCTCGAAACGCCGCAACGTCCACGCCAGCGACAAATCCGTCAGCGCCAACCGTGCGCGGGTTTCGCCGTAGATCGCGTACAGCCCGCCTTGATCGTCGTGGCGCGGCGCCAGCCGCAGCATCACCTCGTTGAGATAGAAACCGGCCAGCATCGCGTCGCCCTGCAGACGCGGCGCTTCGTCGATGGCCTCGGCGGTATTGAGATGCGCGAGTTCTCCGCGCTGCACGCCGTCGAAACGGATGTGCTGCAGCGGCTGCAACGCCGCGCGCAGCATGTGCTTTTTCGGCCCTTGCACACCGCGCGCGACCAAACCGATGCGCCCATGCGCATGACTCAGCACTTCGACCAACAAACTCGTCTCGCGCCAAGCGCGGGCGTGCAGGACGAAGGCGAGTTCGGCGGTGTAGCGCATTAAAGCCGAGAATCGGGAATGGGGAATCGGGAATCGGAACGAAGCGTACGATCAGTCGTGAAGCGGGACTCATCGCCATCAAAAAGACGGAGAGAATGCTGTCGATCCAGACAAAAGCGATCGAAGATATCTCGTCGACCATTCGCAACGAGAATCGGGCGCGAGGACATCGATTCCCGATTCCCCATTCCCGATTCCCGGATCATTCGCTATACCCGAACGCCTTCAACGCTGTCTCGTCGTCCGACCAGCCCTCGCGTACGCGGACCCAGGTCTCGAGGAAGATTTTGACGCCGAACATGCGTTCCATCTGCTGCCGGGCCTTGGTGCCGATCTCGCGCAAGCGGGCGCCGCCTTTGCCGATGACGATGGCTTTCTGACTATCGCGTTCCACCCAGATCACCGCGCCGATGCGGAACATCGGTTCGCTGTGGCCTTTCTTCTTCGAGGAAACGTCTTCCTCGAAACGTTCGATTTCCACCGTGGTGGCGTACGGCAACTCCGCGCCGAGCTGGCGCATCAGTTGTTCGCGGATCAATTCGCCGGCGAGAAAGCGCTGACTGCGGTCGGTGATGTCGTCTTCGCCGTACAACGCCGGTTGTTCGGGCATGGACGCGATCAGCGCTTTCGTCAGCGGCTGCAGGCCGCTGCGCTTGAGCGCGGAGATCGGATGGATGCTGGCGAACTCGCGCCCGTCCGCGGCGTCCTTCAGATACGGCAGCAGCGCGGTTTTGTCGGGGTAGCGGTCCACTTGATTGACCGCCAGCATCACCGGAATACCGGCGTCTTTCAGCGCGGTGTAGGCCAGCGTGTCCTCGTCGCTCCACTGCCCGGCGCGCACCACCAGCACCGCCGCGTCCACGCCTTCCAGCGCGCCGCGCGCGGCGCGATTCATCATGCGATGCATCGCCGACGCGGTGGCTTTGCCTTTGTCGGCGTGGATACCCGGCGTATCGACCAGCACCAACTGCCCTTCCGGAAAGGTAGCGATGCCGAGCAAACGATGGCGCGTGGTCTGCGGCCTGGGTGAGACGATGCTGACCTTCGTGCCGACGAGCGCGTTGATCAGGGTGGATTTTCCGACGTTGGGCCGGCCGAGGACGGCGACGTGGCCGGCGCGATAAGGGGATGCGGTCATGTCGGCATTGTAAGCCCGGGCGGGGCTATCGACCGCCCGGGCGCGACACTCTCTCAGAAACCCGCAGCCGAGCCGGGCTTGAAGCGGGACGAATTCTCCACCAGCACGTAGTTGCAGG
>JAGNNB010000181.1 GCA_017990865.1 Lysobacteraceae bacterium | reverse complement strand
GCTTGCGCCCGGTCTCCGTCGTGTATCACATGGAGCAAGTGGGATTGGACGCGGTGCCGCTGGTCGCGCTGCTGTCGTTCCTGATCGGCGCGGTGATCGCTTTCCTCGGCTCGAACATCCTCGCCGACTTCGGCGCATCGATTTACGTCGTCGAACTGGTCAGCATCGCCTTCATGCGCGAATTCGCGGTGTTGCTCACCTCGGTGATTCTGGCCGGCCGCACCGCCAGCGCGTTCACCGCGCAGATCGGCTCGATGGTCAATCGCGAAGAAGTCGACGCGATCCGCACGCTCGGTTTGGATCCGATCGATCTGCTGGTGATCCCGCGCGTGCTGGCGCTGGTGACGATGCTGCCGCTGCTGACCTTCATCGCGATGCTGGCCGGCCTGCTCGGCGGCATGTTCGTCGGCGCGACCAGCCTGGATATTCCCGCGCAGGCGTACTACAACCGCATGCAGGAAACGATGGAGCTGCGGCATTTCCTCGTCGGCATGGCGAAAGCGCCGATCTTCGCGCTGGTGATCGCGTTGATCGGCTGCCTCGAAGGCCTGCAAGTCACCGGCACCGCGCAATCGGTCGGCGAACGCACCACCTCCAGCGTGGTCCAAGCCATTTCGTTGGTGATCATATTCGACGCGATCGCTGCGATTTGGTTTATGCATATGGGGTGGTGATGGAACTCGCAGACGCATACCCGCATTTCGACGACGCGAAACTTCGGTCGCTTTTGACGAAGTTGCTGCCTTCGTTCCATTCTCTGCGCGTGCATCGGTTCAATGGCCAGCTCTGCATGCAGTTCGATGCTGTCGACGATTTCGTCGCTTGCAGCATCAGCGCTTCGAGCGCCAACCTCGCGCTCGAAATCAGCAATACGTTTGTCGGCAAGCACGCGCTTCCAAGAACCGTCTCCAGTTGCATAGCGATTCTCCGGTTCGCATCGGGATTGCAGGATGCGCGGCTCGCGCATTTCTTCATGGAACTCGCGCTTCTTCGCAAACGCGACGGGACGCTCCCGGAAGCAGATTTCGACTTTTTGAACGAAGACATGCACGCGATCGAAGCCGATTTGTCCGCGAAGGAAGGCGCAATATGAATCGCGTGAGTAGCACCGTGTTCGCTCGCGGCGAATCGCTACGATCTTTCCAGACCCAACGGGCGGCGGACAGGATGTCCGTCGTTTTTCGATTCGCCATGGACGGCGAATCGAAAAATACCGATAGCGATTCGGCATTGGGATTGCTGTGTCGGGGAAAAGTGCTTTCTTTTGCCTACTTTTCTTTACTCGCGCCATCCTGGCGCTCGCCCTTCGGGCCGCCTGCGGCGTTCGCGCGCGCTCCTGCGCGCGCAGTGCACGAGCAAAGAAAAGTAGGTCGCGCGAAAGCGCGAAAGCGCCTCAAAGCCGCTCCGGAAGTGTCCGAAGGCGCTGAACGATGAGCGCATCCACCGACGAACCCATCATCCGCATCCGTGGCCTGCGCAACCAATTCGGCGCGCAAATCGTCCACGAAAACCTCGACCTCGATGTGCGCCGGGGCGAAATTATCGGCGTGGTCGGCGGCTCGGGCAGCGGCAAATCGGTGCTGATGCGTTCGATCATCGGTCTGCGCACGCCGAATGCAGGCGAGATCGAAGTGCTGGGCGTGAACGCGCGCTCGGACGCGAGCGAAGACCGATTGGCGATCGAGCGCAATATCGGCGTGCTGTTCCAGGACGGCGCGCTGTTTTCCTCGCTGACCGTCGGCGAAAACGTTCAGGTGCCGCTGAAGGAACATCACCCGGGCCTGCCCGACAGCCTGATGTACGAATTGGCGCTGCTGAAAGTGAAATTGGCCGGGTTGCCGGCGGACGCGATCGACAAACTGCCGGCGCAGCTCTCCGGCGGCATGCGCAAACGCGCGGGGCTCGCGCGGGCGCTGGCGATGGACCCGCCGCTGTTGTTTCTGGACGAGCCCACCGCCGGGTTGGACCCGATCGGCGCCGCCGCCTTCGACACCCTCACCCGCAGCCTGCAGCAGGCGCTGGGACTCACGGTGTTTCTGATCACCCATGATCTGGATACTCTGTATGCCATCTGCGACCGTGTGGCGGTGTTGGCCGACCGTCAAGTGATCGCGGTCGCGCCGCTGGCGCAAATCGAACGCTTGGATCACCCTTGGGTGCAGGCGTACTTCAACGGCCCGCGCGGACGCGCGGCACGCAACGCACGAGACGAAGGACAGGCACGGCGATGATTCCAGACGACGACGCACGAGACGAAATGCCGGGCGACGCGCGCGAGGACGCGGCGGACGAAACCTCGAACGAAGCGGTGGGCGAGACCACGGGCGACGCGCAAGGCCCGGCGCAAGCAGCGCCGGAACCGCTCGATGTCAGGATGCGGGGCTACGCCGAAGCCGCGGTCAGCTACGCGCACGGCAGCCATAACTTCCGACTGGATTTTTCGGATCGCAGCATCGCCTCCGTCGATGCGATCGCCGATCGCATTCAGCAGTACATTCCGCGCAACCGCATATCGAAATGGCTGCGGCCCGGTCCCACCGACGATGAAATCGATCATCTATGCCATCTGTTGGGCGGCTATATCGGCGAGACCTACGTTCGTCTCAAAGGCGGCGAGTGGGCGATAAAAGAAGACACCGGAGCGATCGGCATCGTCCGCAACGGCGGCTGGGTGTTTCCGATCGAAAAAGTACGCAAGCGCATGCGGGGCAGTCAGGACGAGAACCTGTATCGTTATTTCAAGGTCGTGCTCGATGAAGCCTGAGAAGGTGCTGACAAACGCGCTTTCAAATCGTTTTAACTCGCCGCATCCTGGCGGCTCGCCGCTTCGCGGTCGGCTTCGCGGCGGGCTTGGCCGTCCGTGCCGGCGCCTGCCAGCGCAGTCAAGTCGCGAGTCCGGCGCATGTCCCGACTCGCTCCCGACGGAGACGCATTGAGGTGGAAACCAAAGCCAATTACGTGCTGATCGGCGCGTTCACGCTGGCGGCGTCGGCCTTCCTGCTGGCGTTCGCGTTGTGGGCGGCGAAGTATTCGTCCGACAAGGATTGGCGCTATTACGATGTGATCTTCGACGAATCCGTCACTGGATTGAGCGAAGGCGGCAGCGTGCAGTACAACGGCATCGGCGTGGGCACGGTCGCCGACTTGCGCTTGGCGCCGGACGACCCACGCCGCGTCATCGCGCGGGTGAAACTGCGCGCGGAAACGCCGGTGAAAGTGGACACGCACGCCAAACTTTCATTCACCGGCCTGACCGGCACCGCGTTCATCCAACTCACCGGCGGCAGCCCGAATACGCAACCGTTGGTCGGCAAGGACGAAGACGATATTCCGGTGATTCTCACCGAAGCCTCGGCGCTGCAGAACATCGCCGAAACCGCGAACCGCTTGGTCGCGCGGCTCGACCGCGTACTCAGCGACGAGAACATCAAGAACATCCAAGGCACGCTCGACAACATCGAAACCGCGACCGGCGCCCTAGCCTCGCAACGCGAGGATTTGAGCGCGCTTGTGGTCAACGCGCGTATCGCCAGCGAAAAACTCTCGACCACGCTCGATACCACCAACACCGCCATCGCCGATGTCGATCGCGAATTGGTGGCGAAACTGCCGGGATTGATCGCGAAACTCGACAGCACGCTGAATCGCCTGGATTCGGCCGCCGGCAACGCCGACAAACTGCTCAGCGAGAACCGCGGGCCGATCAACGCCTTCGCGCAGGACGGCCTGGGGCAACTCGGTCCGACACTGGAAGAGTTACGCACGTTGGTCCGCGATCTGCGCAAAATCTCCTCGCGGCTCGACGCCAATCCCGCTGGTTATGTGCTGGGCCGCGAAACCCAGAAGGAATTCGAGCCGAAATGAGCACGCTCCGCACGCGCACGCCAGGCGAGCGCACGATCCGCACGCTCGCGACGACGCTGCTGATCGGCGCGCTCGCCGGCTGCAGCCTCCTGCCCGAAAAGCAGCCCATCGCGATGTACGCGCCGCAGCCACGCATCGAAGCCGATGCCTCGTGGCCGCGGGTCGAATGGCAGTTGCTGATCGCGCGCCCGTACGCGGACGCCACCGTCGATTCCGAACGCATCCTGGTGCGTCCGCAGCCGGGCGAACTGCAGGTGTACAAAGGCGCGGCGTGGACGCAAGCGGCGCCTGATCTGGTTCACGACGCGCTGCTGCGCGCCTTCGCCGACAGCGGTCGCCTACCCGGCGTCGCGCGTCGCGGCGAAGGCGTCAACGCGCAGTACGAATTGCTGCTCGACCTGCGCCGCTTCGAATCGGATTACGCCGGCGGCGCGACGCCGACGGTGCGGATCGAAATCGGCGCGCGTCTGGTGCATAACGCCGAGAATCGCGTCGTGGCGAACCGCACGATCGTCGCGAACGTGCCCGCCGACGGCACCGGCGTCGACGCAGTCGCGCGCGCCTTCGAGCGCGGCTTGCGCGACACGACCGCCGACGCGATCGGTTGGACGCTGAACGAAGGCGAGCGCGACCGGATGGCGCGCGAACGCAAACGCTGAATCGGCGACGAGCGAGCGAATTGGGCGAATCGGGCGAATTGGGCGACGCGAACGATTCGCCCTCACCGCACAAGTCCCGATCAACGTCGGCGATGCGCCGGCAGCGGCGGCAAAGACGCCAGGAACGCCTTCGAGACTCCGCGAAACCGCGCGTAGCGGTCGTCGATCTTCGTCGCCACCATGATCCGTCCGCCCAAAAGACCGACGACGAGCGCGGCGACCATCGTCACGATGCCCAGCACGATCCAGTCCGCGCCGGAGAAGGCGACGAACAATCCGACGAAAAACATCGCGAAACTGCCGAAAATGAACGCCTGACGTCGCTTCGCGTGAGTCGGGCACAGCGCGACCGCATGCTCGGACTTCTTCCGCACGATCAACGCGGCGATGACGTAGAACAGCAAACCGATGAAGATCAGCAGGTACAGCAGCGGCGTATGCCAATAGAACTTGCGCGTCTTGATCGCGCCGGTCACCCGCGCATTGCACTTCACGCAGCGCGACGGCAGCGGCTTGTCGCGAATCGCGACGACTTCGTTACCGTCGCGCCATACGAAAGCGTCGTCGCTTTCCGGCATTGCGATCCGCGGATCGGCGAACGACGCCGGCAATCGATACGGGTCGTCGGATGTGTCTATCGTCGGTGTCATGCGCCCCTCGGCATGTCGGCAAAGGGTGCATTTTAGTCGATTCGACGACATCGAGGATTCGCCGCGCACCGAAAAAAGCGCCCGTCGATCCCGGCGATTTTTCGGCGCGAGGCGATCAGGTCAGACCGTCGGCACCTTGCGCTCCTGCGGCTCCGGCTGCATCGCGACCTGCGGCGTCGGTTGCGGCTGCTGCGCGATCTGTGCGGCGACGCGTTCGAAGTCGCCCGGCTTCGCTGACGGCACCGGCACGTTGAGCGCGGCATCGCCCTGGCCCTGCGACACGATCAAACCGTTCTTGCCCTGGCTGACGCTGATGTCCTGATCGGGTTTGCCGCCCGCGTCGCGGATGGCGCTGACCGCCAACGCCGCCGCGTCACGATCGCCGTTGGTGCCTTTCAGCGCCTGCTCGAATTGACGATTGAAACGGTCATTGCCGGAGATCAGCGAGACCATATCGCTCGACGGCGCGGCCGTCTGCATACGATCGCGAGCCGACTGAGGCTGCGTAGCGTTCGGATCGACCGTTGCCACCTGTATATCTCCCCCGAGATTCTGGCCTTGCCGGAATTGCGGCCTATCGTATTGAAGAAGGTGACGGGTGTTGAAATCGAGTACATGGTTATTGACGCCCGGCTGCAATGGCCCATGGAACACCGGCACGTTGCTGCCGCCGACCATCATGGCGCCGACCGTGTTGTAAACCGAATTACTGTTCTTGGTGCTGCCGTCCAGTTTGAATCCACCCGGCGGGTAGTCCAAATCCTGCTGATTGATCAATTTGGCGGCGGTGGTCGCCCCGACTTTCCATCGACCGAGAATTTCTTCGCGCGAACCGGAGCTCACGGTCTCGCTGCGCTGCCCTTCCTGGATATACGTGGCATTCGTAGATTTCGAGCCGAAGTTTCGTGCGTATTGCTCATCGTGGATGAAATGCTTCACTCGCAGAGAATGTTGGTCGGCGTCGGTGCCGATCGGCACCGTCTTGCCGGTGTCGCGATCGGTGGCGAGACCGTGCAACTCGGCCACGGCTTTGCCTTTGTCGTCGCGCAGCACCCAAAAATTATGCGCAGCGACACCGCCGACGATGCTCAGCGAGCGAGCTTCGATGGACCAAT
>JAGNNB010000179.1 GCA_017990865.1 Lysobacteraceae bacterium | reverse complement strand
TCACCCCGCGGTGCAGCAGGCGATGACCGCGCTCGAACGTTCGCCGAACATTCCGGCCGACGCGTTCGGTCAAGATCGCCTGCGCGTGGCGACCGGCGTGGCGCTGCACGCCGCGACCCAGGACGTACGCCCCGACCACATCGTCTTCAACGATCGCCGCAGCGATTTGATCGCGGTGCAGGGCTCGCTATCCGACCCCACCGCGCGTCTGTCCACGCCGCTGCCGGTCGCGCAGGCGATCACGACCGATCTGCCCACCGCGCAACGGGGCCTCGAAGCGCTGCAACCCACGCAGGGCCAGAACCAAGCGCAACCCGGCCGCGACCTCGCCCCGCAGCAGCAGGATGTCCCGGTGCAGGAAGCGGCGCGACCCGCACGCTGAGGCGCACAGCGCATCGCTCGTTTCATCTGGTTCTGAAAAGACAACGCCGCCGAAAGGCGGCGTTGTTATGTCAGGAGTCCGGTTGACGCGCCGCGCTCAATCCGCCCGCACGCGCCACGCTTCCGCGAGCGATATCGAACCTTCGCGCGCCAGTGCGACGGCGGCTTGGGTGATCGGCACCATGCCGTCTTCGATCGCGGCGGTGTGGATCGCGTCGGCTTCGGCACCGGGCACGATCAATGCGCGGATGCGCGGGGTGATCGTCATCAGTTCGTACACCGCGCGTCGGCCATGCACGCCGAGGCCTTCGCAGCGGTCGCAGCCACGGCCGGCGTAGAACGTTTCGTCCGGTCCGATGCCCAGCGTTTCGCGCACGTGCGGCGAGACGGTTTCGATCGCGCGGCAATACGGGCAGGTCGTGCGCACCAGGCGTTGCGACATCACCGCGAGCAACGAAGCGCGCAGCAGATACGGTTCGACGCCCAGGTCCAGCAAGCGCGTCACCGTGGTGGCGGCGGTGTTGGTGTGCAATGTGCTGAGCAGGAGATGCCCGGTGAGCGCGCTTTCCACCGCGATTTGCGCGGTTTCGCGGTCGCGGATTTCGCCGACCATGATCGCGTCCGGGTCGTGACGCAGAAAATTGCGCATCGCGGTGGCGAAGGTGAACCCGGCCGCGCGGTTCACCTGCATTTGCTGGATGTCTTCGATATGGAATTCGACCGGATCCTCGATGGTCAGGATGTTGATGCGCTGTCGGCGCATTTCCAACAGCATCGCGTACAGCGTGGTCGATTTGCCACAGCCGGTCGGCCCGGTGGTGAGGAACATGCCGTGGCTGCGATTCATCACGTCGTCGATGCGGACGCGGTCGCGTTCGCTGAGCCCGAGTTGTTCCAGGTTCCACAAACTTTCGCGTGTGTCCAACAGCCGAATCACCACGCTTTCGCCGAACACCGCCGGCATCACCGAAATGCGCAGATCGATCGAACGCCCGTCGTCCAGCGCGAAGCTCGTTCGGCCGTCCTGCGGCTTGCGATGCTCGGCCAGATTCATTTCGCCCAGCACTTTGATGCGGCCGACCACCGCCGGATGCAGCGCGCGCAGCAACTCGCGCACGGGCACCAGCTCGTCGTCGATGCGGTACAGCACATCGGTGCCGCGTTCGCCCGGGCGCAAATGAATATCCGACGCGCGTCGCGCCACCGCATCGGCGATCAACGCGTTGACGATGCGCACCACCGGCCGTTCTTTCGCCAGCCGCTGCGTTTCCTGCGCGTTGCCGACCGCCTCGGCGCTGGATTCGGGATCGATGCCGAGTTGCCGCGCGACATCGCGATCCTCGGCCCTGTCGTAATAGCGTGCGATACCGGCGCGGATATCGCGCGACGCGGCCACCAGCGGGATCACTCGTTCGCGGCTGACGAAATCCAGCACGTTCTGCACGCGACCGACGCTGGGGTCTTCCATCGCCACCGCGATCATGCCGTTGCGGATGCGCAGCGGCACCGCGCGCAATTGCCGCGCGACCTCCGGCGTCAACCGCGCGATCGCTTCGGCATCGGCACGCAAGCGCTCCAAACGCACCAAGGGCAGGCCGAGCGTCGCCGCGATGCGGAAGCTCTCCTCGGTGGCGTCGTCGCCGAGCCTGCGCCAAGCGGCGAGATCGATGGTGTCGGCCACCGCGGCGCCGCCGTAGGCCACGCTCGGATAGTCGCGCAGATAGCGCTCCAGCGCGTCGTCGCTATCGATCAGCGCCGGCACCGGCGCGTTGGAACGGTCGAATGTCATGCGGCCCCCTATCGAACCATGATGACCGAGGCCCGAACCGCCCCCTTTGACCGAAATCACATCCGCGGCGGCCTTCGCCCGGGCCCGGACCGCTGCCCGGCCAGCGCGGCGGCGTGTATGGGCGGCTTGCGCGGGCGATAATGCCGACATGAACGAGAAGACCTCCGCCCCCGACGAGACGGCCCCCGACGGCCGCGCCGACACCACCCACTTCGGGTTTCGCGACGTGCCGGTGGCCGAAAAACAAAAACTGGTGGGCGAGGTGTTCTCCTCGGTCGCCGGCAACTACGACTTGATGAACGACCTGATGAGCCTCGGCATCCATCGGGTGTGGAAGCGTTACTTCGTCGCCACCGCGCAAGTGCGCCCGGGCGACCGCGTGTTGGACCTGGCCGGCGGCACCGGCGATATCGCGGCCTTGCTGAAGGACCGCGTCGGCGAAAAGGGCGAACTGATTCTCGGCGACATCAACGGCGCGATGCTGCGTGTCGGCCGCGACCGCATGACCGATCGCGGCAACGTCCGCGGTTTCGAATACGTGCAATGCAACGCCGAAAAACTCCCGTTCCCCGACGCCAGCTTCGACCTCGTCACCATCGCCTTCGGCCTGCGCAACGTCACCGACAAGGACGCCGCCCTGCGCGAGATGCACCGCGTGCTGAAAATCGGCGGCCAAGCCCGCGTCCTGGAATTCTCCGAAGTCACCGCCGATTGGTTCAAACCGATCTACGACTTCCATTCGTTCAAGATTCTGCCGCAACTGGGCAAGCTGTTCGCCAAGGACAGCGACAGCTACCAGTATCTCGCCGAATCCATTCGCAAGCATCCGCCGCAAGACGAACTTAAAACGATGATGGAAGCCGCGGGTTTCGCGCGCTGTTCGTATAAGAATCTATCGGCGGGGATTGTGGCGATTCATACGGGTTATAAAACATAGTTAGCTTGCAGATGAAAACTCCACTTGTCCCAAATTACATAGAGCCCATCGCGAGATGCGTCGAGTCCATTGTCTCTCAAGCGAAGCTTGCTCATACGCTACAGTCCGCCACCGTTGTTTTGGCGAACCAAAGACCTCTATTGGAACTCGGCAAGGCCGTCGCCGTTAACAGCGGAATTCCCATTAAGCCATTCGAAGAGCTGCTTCGGAGACAAGAATCGTTAGAAATATGGGCAAAAGAAGTAGTCAATCAACACCATCACGCCACCAACCTCCCTGCGTTATTAAACATCTGGGCTACAATAGAAGCTCTAGTAGAGGACACGGCAACACTAATTATTTTTCATGAAATATCAGCTAGAAACTCTTTGATTCAGGCTGGAGTGAAAGAAGCATCTGTGCAGCCATCAACCGAAGACGATGCCAGAAAGATTTATGAAAGATCACTACAAAAGCTTAAGGGTCCAAGCTTAGCAAAAGGATTTATCTCTATCTTGCAATGTATCGGCGTACCTCTGCAATTAAACAGCGAAACTATAGACTCCCTTCAAGAACTTAACTACATCAGGAATTGCAGCCTTCACCGAGAGGGCATCATAGAGCTACGGGTCAAACGAGAGGCGCCAACTCTAAATATTCCTCTTGGAGAAAAAATTTGCATTGATAGCGCAAAGTTTTTGAAGTACTACGATGCATGCTCTGATTTCGTGCAATCCTTGATACCGGCAATGGGGCAAACCCACTACCAAAACTGGTCGCCTGCAAGCTAACAATTCGTTTAAGCCGACCCTGCTGCGGGGCGTCGACCACCTGCCTACGCTACGCTAGCACGTGTCCGCCGCCCCATTGCGGGGTGGCTTAACTCAGGCGTTAGGCGGCAGCAGGAGTGATTGCTATGAGCCTTCAGATTGAACTTGCTGACGATGTAGCTGCGTAGCCCGGGTAAGCGCAAAGCGCGCACCCGGGATGCATGAGCAAAAAATTCGCCGAAACCCCCGGTGCGGCCGTTGGCCTTACCCGGGCTACGATTCTCGGCAAGAGCCGATGGTCAGGTATCTGAATATCACGGCTTGTCTTTGTTTTTGACGCTGGCTTTCGCGCCGGATTTCGCTTTCGTCTTTGCGCTCGACCTCGCAGCCCGCTTCGTGGTCGCGCGCGGCTTGGGATTCGTCGGTTTCGGGCCGGTCGGCTTCTGTGCGGCCGATTTTCGCGCCGCCGCGGCCAAGGTCGCGAATTGCGCGCTCGTCTTGCGGATCGCCTTGACGCTCTCGTCGAGTGCGGCGGCCGCGACTTCGAGATGGCGCGGCAACAGATCGAGCGCGAGTCTCTGCACTGCGCCGTAGGTTTTTTCGTCGGCCTTGTCGAAGCGGCGCAAATGGAACACCGTCGCAAGCACCAATGTGCCCAGCGCGACGCGGCGCAGCAAATGCGGGTCGGGCAGCAGCGATTGGCGCCAGATTTCGACGGGCGCGATCTTGCGCGCGAGTGCGTTGGCTTTGGGATTCCAGGGTTCCAGTTCCGGGATCAGCGATTCCCAGATGTGCGGATCGAAGCGCCAGATCGGTTCGAGCACGATCGGCAACAGGTGGTAATGCGCGCAATAGCCGCGGGCGCTGTTGAAGTACTCTTCCGCGAGTTGCGCGTAGCCGATAATCGCGCGCAGGTCGTACGCGTAGAGGCTTTCGATATCTCGCGGAATACGGTTGAATTCTTCCCAACGCGGGTTCAACCGCACCGCCATCGACAACTCGTCGAGCCACAGATGGCGGCGGCGACGCTTCGGAATCAGCCAGTACACCAAATTGCGGTAGTACCACATGATCTTTTCGTAGGCGGGGACGGGCGTGTCGCTTGGGCCGGAATAGAACCCTTTGGCTTTGGTCGGATTCATGCCCGCGTACGAGGCGCTGGTGCCGATCAGGTTGATATTCACGAAATGGTGCCAGGTGGCGTCGACCACGACGCGGCCGATGTCGGCGAGATGGCCGTCGTAGGCGGCGATGACGCCGAAGGTCTTGTCGGTGGTCATCGGCGAGACTTCGAACGAACTGCCGGCGAATTCCTGATTCAGCGTTTCGTGCGAATACACATCGGCTTCGGCGATCACCTCCGGCTCGATGCGCGTACCGTCGGAGTTCAAGGGGTATTCCGCTTTGCCGCTGCGGCCGGGCAGGTCTTCGCTACGTCCCAGATTCGCGGGAACTTCGCACCAGCCTTCGTGCATATGGTCGGGCAAAACATCGATGCGGCCGAGTGGACAGCACAGCAGAGGATGCGGCAGCGTTTTGCGGAACCAACGGCCGGCGTAATACGGATAGGTCTTCGGTGCGATGGTCTGCGGCAGCGCATCGGATTGATCGTTGAATTGATAAGGATAGCTGCTGCCTCCCGAGGTGCCGCTGTCGCTGCCGGCCAGCAAGGTGTCGTGACGGTCGAGTTCGGTGCCGGTGGGCGCGACGGGACCGTTGTGGGGACCCGTGGAGGGATAGGCCCAGCGCCGCATGCTGCGCACCCGCGGCACGTGCTGATTGATGCTTGCGCCGAGGTCTTCGTGATCGCCCGCAGCGAAGAAGCCGCCGCCGTTTTCCATGAACGCCGCGATCGCCGCGGCTTCGCTCTTGCGCGCATTGTCGTCGAAGACGGGGTCTTCCGATTTGCGCGCGATCGAGAGGAAAAAACACATGTCGTAGCCGTCCAGGCTGGCCGTGTTGAAGCGAAAACCGTACAGATCGGCGCCGATCGGATGGCTCGCTTGCGGTGTGCCGGGCGATGGATCGGCGCTGCGATGGGCGCGCGTGATCTGAACGGTGAACCCGAGCCAATCCGTGTCCTGCAGCACTTTCACGAACTCGCCGATATGGAATTTGTGCGATGCGGCGGTGCTTCGCCGATAACCGCCGTCTTCGTCGGTGACGACCAAAATCTTGACCAGTGCCATGCGGAAATTTCCTTGTAACGGCCGCGGAGCGAGCGGAGCGCGGCGATCCGATGCCGCAAGCAAAACGCTGTTGCGTGCGGTGCTTCCGGTTCAACGTTTCGCTTCGACGCTTCCGGACAATGCTTGCGTCGCTTCCGAGCGCCGTTCGTCGGAAATCGGAGCGTTGCGGATCGGCGCTGCAGTCGCGTAACCCGGGTATGCGCAAAGCGCGCACCCGGGATGCATGGTGAAAGACTTCACTAAAAG
>JAGNNB010000178.1 GCA_017990865.1 Lysobacteraceae bacterium | reverse complement strand
GCGCCGAGGACAGCACGCCGCCGCCGGTGCGGCTGAGCAATTGCTGCGCGGCCAACAGCGCGTGCAGTTCTTCGGAATTGAGCCAAAGCCCGGGCAGCTCGAAACGTTCGCCTTCTTTCGGGTCGTAGCGGAAGCCGGCCTCGCCGTCGCCGACGATCGGCGCCATCAGCGCATCGCGCAGGAACGCCAGATCGCGGTACGCGGTGGCGCGCGAACATTCCAGTTCGTCCTGCAGGCGTTTGACCGTCACCGGGTAACGGGCGCTTTTGAGGATGCGGTGCAGCGAGAGAATGCGTTCGTAGCGGTCCATATGCTCGATCTGGTCGGAAGGGGAATGGGACGGGGGTCGGCGCGGACGGGCGGCGGCGAGCCGGGGTGCGAAGGGCGGGTGCGAAGGGCGGGATGCGAAGGGCGAGGGATGCGAAGGACGGAAGGTCGAAGCGGGGCGGGGCCGGCCGAACGCCGGTCCGGGCACCGATTTCGCTTGCGGGCGCCTCTGTTCCCCATCTCGCCGACAAGGTCGACATCGTACCCTGCCGTCGCCTCACCGGATGAGACTGGCGCGTTTCCCCTTCCATTTTCGAGCGACGCAACAACCATGGCCGACGACGGCATCCAGCGCTACTACGGCGAGACCCTGACCCACCAGCGCGACCTGAAAACCGGGGCCTGCTGCAGCCCGGAGGCCATGCCGGCCTATCTGCGGCCGTGGCTGCAGGCCATTCCGCGCGAAGTCACCGACCGTTTCTACGGCTGCGGCTCGCCCCTCCCCGCCGCCGCCACGGGCGCGACCGTCGTCGATCTGGGCTGCGGCACCGGCCGCGACGCCTTCCTGGCCTCGCGCCTGGTCGGCCCGACCGGCCGGGTGATCGGCATCGATATGACGCCGCAGCAGTTGGAGGTCGCCCGACGCGCGCTGCCGGAACATCGTGCCGCGAGCGGGCTGGATAACGTCGATTTCCGGCTCGGTTCGATCGAGGATCTGGCCGCCGCCGGCATCGCCGACGCCAGCGTGGACGTGGTGATCTCCAATTGCGTGCTGAACCTCGCCGCCGACAAGGGGCGCGTGCTGGCCGAGGCGTTTCGGGCGCTGAAGCCCGGCGGCGAGTTGTACTTCTCCGACGTGTTCGCCGACCGCCGCATTCCCGCCGCGCTGCTGGCCGACCCGATCCTGCGCGGCGAGTGCCTGTCGGGCGCGCTGTATCTCGAAGATTTCCGTCGCTTGCTGCAGGGTTTGGGCTGCGCCGATGCCCGCATCGTCGCGCGCAGTCCGATTCCGCTACTGGACGAGGACGTAGAGGTCAAGATCGGGCACGTCCGCTTCGAGAGCATCACGGTGCGCGCGTTCAAACTGGAGCTGGAAGATCGCTGCGAAGACTACGGGCAAGTCGCGCAGTATCGCGGCACGATCCCGCACTACCCGCATGCGTTCGCGCTGGACGATCATCATCGTTTCGAAACCGGACGGCCGATACTGGTCTGCGGCAACACCGCCGATATGCTGACCAAGACCCGGTACGCCCCGCACTTCGCGGTAAGCGATCGCGGCGCGCATTTCGGCCTGTTCGACTGCGCGGCGCCGGTCGCGAACGGCGCCGCGCCCGCGGCCTGCTGCTGACACACCATGAAGAATCGCTTCTTCGATGCGTGGGCGTCGTTTCGGACATTGCCACGATGGGTGCAAGCCTGGGTCGGGTTGTGCCTGGTGCCGGTCAACCTCGCGCCGTTCTTCATGCTGCATACCGCGACCGGCCGCGCGGGGGCGCTGGCGATGAGCGTGGTGATCGTCACCAACGTACCGATCCTGTTGTGGGAACGCGGCATGAGCAA
This sequence comes from Lysobacteraceae bacterium, assembly GCA_017990865.1. Lineage (GTDB taxonomy): Bacteria > Pseudomonadota > Gammaproteobacteria > Xanthomonadales > Xanthomonadaceae > Lysobacter_I. The sequence continues at coordinate 4,474 of JAGNNB010000178.1, read as the reverse complement.
GCGGCTGTCGTTGCCGCACTTGCTGGCGTGGATTCCGCTGTGTTTGTGGCTTGGGCTGCGACTGATGTCCGACGCGCCGATGTCTCCGCGTGAAACCGCGCTGGCATGGACGCTACTCGTCATCGATTTGATGTCGTTGGCGTTCGACGCGATCGATAGCGCGAAATGGTTTTGCGGCGACCGCGCGATCGCGAGCGCGGCTTCACACGAGAACACGCATTGAACGCTAAAAAAATCTGGCTGTTGGCGCTGTTCGCCGCCGCGATTTTCGGCCTGTATATCGCCGGTCTGGGCGATTACCTCAGCTTGAGCGGTCTGCAATCGCTGCTGGGCGAAGCGCGCGCGACGGCGGCGGCGCACCCATGGGCGGCGGCGCTTGGGTTCGCGGCGCTGTACGTGCTGGCGACGGCGCTGTCGCTTCCCGGCGCGACATTATTGACGTTGTTCGCCGGAGCGGTGTTCGGCTTGTGGGTCGGAACATCGATCGTCGTGGTCGCGGCGACGATTGGTTCGACCCTGGCGATGCTCAGCGCGCGTTATCTGTTCCGCGACGGCGTGCGCTCGACATTCGGCGAGCGACTGAACGCGATCGACGCGGGTATCGCCCGCGAAGGCGGGTTTTATCTGTTCGCGCTGCGCTTGGCGCCGGTGTTCCCCTTTTTCGCGATCAACTTGCTGATGGGACTGACCGGCATTCGCACCCGAACGTACGCCTGGGTAAGCCTGCTCGGCATGCTGCCCGGCACCTTCGTCTACGTGAACGCCGGTCGCGAACTCGGCAAGCTGGCGTCCTTGGGCGACATCTTGAGTGCGCCGCTCGCGATCGCCTTCACCGCGCTCGCGTTGATGCCATTGTTCGCGCGCAAATTGCTCGATGCGCTGCGCGTGCGCCGCGTCTATCGCGGCTGGACCAAACCCAAACGCTTCGACCGCAATCTGATCGTGATCGGTGCGGGTGCCGGCGGCCTCGTGACGAGCTATATCGCCGCGACCGTGCGCGCCAAGGTCACGTTGATCGAAAAGGCCGAAATGGGCGGCGATTGTCTCAACCGCGGCTGCGTGCCGTCGAAAGCCCTGATTCGCGCCGCGCATGCCGCCGCCGAGGTCGATCGCGCGCCGGAGTTCGGCATTCCCGCGCAGCGTGACATGCCCGACTTCGGCATGGTGATGGCGCACGTGCGCGCGGCGATCGCGGCGATCGAACCGAACGATTCGGTGGAGCGCTATACCGCGCTCGGCGTCGATGTGATGCAAGGCGAAGCGCGCATCGTCTCGCCGTGGGAAGTCGAAGTGAACGGGCGGCGATTGAGCGCACGACATCTGGTGATCGCGACCGGCGCGCGTCCATTCGTGCCGCCGATCCCCGGTCTCGACAGCGTGCCGTATCGCACCTCGGACACGTTCTGGTCGTTGGAAGAATTGCCGCGGCGGATCGTGGTGCTGGGCGGCGGGCCGATCGGCTGCGAACTGGCGCAGAGTCTGGCCCGCTTCGACTGCGACGTGAGCATCGTCGAAATGGCGCCGCAATTGCTGGCGCGCGAAGATGCCGACGCCGCGATGGTGGTTCAAATCGCGCTGGAACGCGAAGGCGTGCGCGTACTGCTCGGGCGCAAGGCGGTCGAGGCCCGGGCCGGCGAACCCCATACGCTGACGATCGAGCACGAGGGCACGCGGAGCGAGCTGGCGTTCGATCTGCTGCTGGTGGCGGTGGGCCGCACCGCGAACGTGGAGGGCTTCGGTCTGGAGGCGCTCGGCATTCCGCTGCGCAAGAACCGCACGATCGAAACCGACGAGTATCTGCGCACGAAATTCCCGAACATTCTCGCGGTCGGCGATGCGACCGGCCCGTTCCAGCTCACCCACGCCAGCGCGCATCAGGCGTGGTATGCGGCGGTGAATGCGCTGTTCGGGGGCCTCAAATCGTTTCGCGCCGACTATCGCGTGCTGCCTGCGGCGACGTACACCGACCCGGAACTCGCGCGCGTGGGTCTGAACGAACGCGAGGCCCAGGCGCAGGGCATCGCGGTCGAGGTGGTGATGTATCCGTTCGCCGAGCTGGACCGCGCCATCGCCGAGGGCGCAACCGAAGGCTTCGTCAAAGTGCTGGTGCCGCCGGGCAAGGACACGATCCTCGGCGCGACCATCGTCGGCGCCCGCGCCGGCGACCTGATCGCGATCTTCGCGCTGGCGATGAAACACCGCATCGGACTGGACAAGGTGCTGGGAACCGTGTTCGCCTATCCCACGTTCGCGGAAGCGGCCAAGTTCGCGGCCGGCGTACGGCGCAAGCGCCACGCGCCGGAGCGCACACTGGCTTGGCTCGAGCGCTATCACGACTGGAATCGCCGATGACCCCTGTTGCCGCTCTCTCCAACGCCGCATTGCGGCGCTCGCCCACCGTGCTGCGATCGACGCTCGCGCTGCTCGCGATATTTGCGGTCGCGCTGCTCGCGGTCGCGCCGCCGACCGCCGAAGCCGCGAAACGCCGGCCCCATGCGAGCGATCGACCGTCGCCGCGGCCCTCCGAACCCGCGCCGCCGTCAATCGCGCGTCCCACGCCCTTCTCCATCGGCCCGTTAGGGGCCACCGCGCCCGCCGGTTGGTCGGTGCAAGCGCTGCAGAAAGCCGAACACAAAACGCAATACGATTTGGTGGCGACCGATAGCGGCATCGTGCTGCGCGCCCGCGCCGACGGCGCCGCGGCGACGCTGCGGCATAACGTGTTCGTCGATCCCGCGCTCACCCCGATCCTGCACTGGCGTTGGCGCACCCAGCGCATGCTGCAGAGCGCGGACATCGGCCGCAAGGACGTCGACGACGCGGTCGCGCGGGTCTGCGTGCTGTTCGATCGCGACCCGGAAAAACTGACGCTGAAAGAACGCGCATTGCTGAAGGTCGATCGCGCCCGCTACGGCAAGGACATGCCGGCCGCGACGCTTTGCTACGTCTGGGACAATCGCCGTCCGGTCGGCACCGTGCTCGACAGCGCGCGCACACCGTTCGTGGCGTTGATCGTCGCCAGCAGCGGCGAAGCGGACGCGGGCCAGTGGGTGCGGCATCGGCGCGATATCGCCGAGGATTACCGCCTCGCCTTCCGCACCGATCCGCCGCGCATCGCGGCGGTGACGGTGGAGGTGGACACCGACGACACCGGCGAGTCGGCGACGAGTCATTTCGGCGATATTTTCTTCGTCGGGCGCAGCGCGCAGTGAACGCTGCGGTCGCGACGGCAGACGCCACGCACGACGCCATGAACGACGACGCGGTCGCGACCGTGCCTGTCGTCGATGCCGTCGCCGAAAGCATCGCCGATCCGCAGCCCTCGTTCGCGCAGACGCTGCGGCGACATGGCCTCGATCTGTCGCGCATGCCGCTGGAAATTCTGCAGGTGAATCTGACCGCACGCTGCAATCTGGCGTGTACGCATTGTCATGTCGAATCCGGCCCCAAGCGCGAAGAAGCGCTGGATGCGCGCGGCATCGACCGCCTGATCGAGCTGCTGCCGACCGCGCCGACGCTGCGCACGCTCGACCTGACCGGCGGCGCGCCGGAATTGCATCCCGAGTTCCGCCGCCTCGCCGTGGCCGGCCGCGCGCATGGGCTGAAGGTGATCGATCGCTGCAATCTGACCGTGCTGTTCGAGCCGGGACAAGCGGACACCGCCGACTTCCTCGCCGCGCACCGCATCGCAATCGTCGCCTCGCTGCCGTGCTATTCGTCGACGAACGTCGAAAAGCAGCGCGGCAAGGGCGTGTTCGGGCAAAGCATCGAGGCCTTGCGGCGACTCAACGCGCTGGGTTACGGCCGCGCGGGCAGCGGCTTGGAACTCGATCTGGTGTACAACCCCGGCGGCCCGTCGTTGCCACCGTCGCAAGCCGCGTTGGAGGCCGACTATCGCCTCCGGCTGCATGCGGATTTCGGCATCGTCTTCGACCGCTTGTTCACCCTGGCGAACATGCCGATCAAGCGCTTCGCGCACGCGCTGGCGCGCGACGGCCGCGACGCGGAGTACATGCGCTTGTTGATCGATCATTTCAATCCGCGCGCGGCCGAAGCGGTGATGTGCCGCAATTTGATCTCGGTGGGATGGGACGGCGCGCTGTACGACTGCGATTTCAACCAAATGCTGACTCTGCCCGCGGCGGGGCAACGACGCACGCTGTGGGACATCGAGCGTCTGGACGCGATCGACGCCGGTCGCATCACGTTCCGCGACCATTGCTACGGCTGCACCGCGGGCGCCGGCAGCAGTTGCGGCGGCGCCTTGGCGGGCTGACGGCGACCGATGCGCGGCATCGACGACGACCCGCTGCGGGCGCTCTCGATCGTGCTGCCGGTCGGGCCTGACGATCGCGCTTGGCCGCCATTGCGCACGATTCTGCGCACGCACGCCGGCGCGGCGCAGTCGCACTGGGTCTTCGCCGAGGCGACCCGCAAGAAGCGCCGGCCGATGCGCTGCATGTAGCGCCCGGGC
>JAGNNB010000177.1 GCA_017990865.1 Lysobacteraceae bacterium | reverse complement strand
CTCACAGCCACAGCATACGCATATATCGTACGACCATCGTAGTTCTTCAACGGAAGAGTATGCCGATGGAAGCGGGCCGTACCCGCAGATTGGACAATGCAGTATTTCTTGCACGCTGGGCCCTAACTGCCAGTAGACCCCAAGCCAAGGCATAGCACCGAGCCTGCCACAGGCCCCGGGTGCGGTCAATCTGAAGCAAATGATCAGAAAACAAAGCGCCGCATAGCTACAGAGCCCGTGACCATAACTGGAAGCGCCAGCGATATACGGCCGTCACACCCCACTATTCGATATCCGGGTGCGCGCACCCCAATATCAAAACCAAGCGCTCGTTTTCATGTGGGCGCGAATTTTTCGCAGATGCCTCGACTCGATCCGGGACACCCCAAATTCATGGCAACACGGGAGGCGATACGCCGATCGCTGGGCGACTCGCGTTGCCGCCTATTGCGCGTGGGCGATGGAATTGCGGAGGTCTTTATTCACAGGGAACGGAGCGGTTCATGTTGAACCGCTTCGTTACAGGCTTGTGAAATTATGGGTGTCCCGGATTGTCATGCCGGATTGTCATGTGTGAAATTGTGGGTGTCCCGGATTGTCATGCACCCGGGAAAGCGCAGACTGGGCGGTTTCGTCGGCGGTTGAAGATCAAGAGCCCAGGGTGCGACCTTTGGCCTTCCCCGGGCTAATTGCTGATCCGCCTCGCACGCAAAGGCGCCCATGACGAAATGACCGCGCGAGCTTCGCGAGGCCATTCGTGACCGGAACAAGGAGGGCGCCGTGCGGCGACGGCACGTCCTCGCTGTTTGTCGTCAATCGATTTGCACTTGGCCGTTTGCGATACGCACCATGTGCCGATCGAACGCGCGGAACGTGAAGGACACAGGGCGCTCTGCATATTCCAGGGTGCGCTTGCGCAGGATCTCGATGGCGATCGCTTCGCCGAGGCGCAGGCTGCGGGTGTTGTCGGAACGCCAGTGAACGCCGCCCATCGACCTTCCCATGGCGACATTGCTCGCGATCTTGTTCAACTCGCCGCCGACGGTGATGCGCTCTGCGTCGCCGCCGCAATAGGGCTGGGGCGCGAAGAAGTCCTCGCCGTTCACGCGCGCACCGGGCTGCAGCAGGCCTTCGGGACCGACAGGTTCCTTGCGACGGGTGTCCATCATCGCGCGCTGCAGAATCGCCTGGAGTTGCGCGTCCTCGTCGAACCAGGCCTTGAGCACGGTCACGCATGCGCCTGCAACCGTCGCATGGCCTGCACCATAGGCCGGGTGGTTCGGTGAGCCGGCAGAGAAGGCCATCGGCAGGAAATAGGTACCGGTCTTGGTGCCGTTCTGCTTGGCGTTGTGCTTCAGCACGCGTTTCGCGGCCTCGGTCTTGACCGCCCAATCACTCAACGCATAAGGACGGTTGCTGCCGTTGAACTGCATTTCCAACAGTCCGCCATAGACTTCCGGCCTGCAGCGGCGATGCACCAGCCATTTCTGACGCCAGACCACTTTCAGTGCGCGGCTGGCGACTTCGGAGACCAGCGTCAACAGATCGGGGCCGCCGAGCGTGGCGAAACCGCCTTCGCGCGTATAGAGGTTGCCCCTGTACGGATTCCCGGGGTCGACCGGTGCGTCGATGGCATCGAGAAACAAAGCGGCATTGAAGTAGGCCTGGTGCAGCGCGTCGCGATTCACGAAGCGCGCAAGGTCGCGGATCGTCGAGATGTAGCGCGTCAGAGGTTTGTCGCCCACGAAGGGATAGTAGGTTTCCCGGCCTGCAAGCTGGTCGCCATAGAAGTTGCAGACTCCGTAATCGCGGCCGAATTTGTCCTTGCCGGTATTCTGCGCGCGCAGCCAGTCGTCGCGATTGGTGAGGAAATCCTTGCCCTGGATGTACGGCACCTGACGCTGATCGATGGTCTGCGTTCCGTATGGAATCGGGCGCAGGAAGAACTGGCTGACGATCGGGCCGAACTCCTCATCGTGCAGTCCGCTGCGGAAGAGCGTTTCGCGCTTGATGAAAAGTTTCTCGCCGCAGGGGCAGCCGTCCTTGGAGACCGGCTTGAACGGGAGGTCCCGCACCAGGCGCAGACCGCCTTCGAGCGTGGCGTCCTGCTTCAGCGCTTCGCCGAAGACCTTGCCCAATTCTTCGGCTGCGCTGGCCACCGCGTCGCGGTCGGCCTTCGAGACCTGCACCGACGGATCTTTCGACTCGCAGGGCGGCTCGAACGCCAGCAAGGGCGCATCGCGCAGCAAGGCCATCCAATACAGCTCGGTCATCTCGGCTGCGGTGCTTGCGCTGCCGATGCCTGGGGCCGGCGGCATCTCCAGATCCTTGGGGTCCGGGCCATGTTCTTCATGCGACGCACCGGCGAGTGGGCTGGTGAATTTTGCGACGCGCATAGTTGCGATTTTTTCCGCATTCGGCGCGAAGACTGGGGTGAGCGGCCCGCGCGGGACCAATTCGAAGCTCAGCGGCGCGCCCGCCTCGATCGACAGGCAGGTTTCCTTGAATTGGATGTATGCGGCGCTGTCGACCTCGCCATATTCGTTGTGGCACAACGTCTTGTGGAAATTCCCGATGAAAGGGATTTCCGCTGTTTCGAGGTTTTCGTCCGAGTTCGGCCTTGGGTTTGCCATGTTGTTTCTCCTTGGGTTGCGATGGTCGCTACGCTGTGGTTATCGAGCGCCGCAGGGTGGGCTTTATGCCCACCGCTGGGCGTATTGCATCTCAGGCTTGACAGGCTGTTGAAATTCGAGCCGATCGCAGCAGAGTTTTGGTAATTCCGGCTCCTCTGCGGACGGTTCCGGCGTAGCTTTTGCCTTGGAATTCCGACTTCATCGTCCTTCGGCTCGCTCCGGACGCGCCTTCCCCGCCACGGCGGTCATGCGGCCACCCCAGCAGCGATCAGTTTCGGCAACCTCACCAGATTGCTTGCCGCCGTCTCCAACTGGAACAGCCCTACGTATGCGCCTTACGGGCTTGGCCTTTGTTGACGAGGAGAAAAGTGGCTGTCCCGGTTCCGCCCCGGTACTGAATTTCACTTTCGTTTGGAGTCGCCGCTATGCTTGGCTATTCATTGTGAGATATTGGTCGGAATTTATGACATTTCGATATGCGTATCTGAAAAATAGAGTCGGATTGCAATTTCTTTATTTAATTTGAGAAGTCGACTCTGATCTGTTTTCATTTTTCCTTTTTTTCGGTTAATGCTTTTCTGACCAGCCATGTTTTACGTCAGCATTAGTGTTGATGTAGGCGTTGAGGCCATCGCCTGAATCGGCCAATCTTTTCATCGTGCTGAGATGCGTAACTCCAATCTTAGACGACCGATATGTGTATGTTCCTCCGTGTTTGAACTGCACACGAATGGTTTCTTGGTCGTAATCGTACGCAAGGACCCCGGAATCACCATCAACGTCTTTATAGGGCTTCACAGTCGCCTCCAAGTTTGGTGGTTGTCGTGTTGCTGGTTGGAACGGCTAATTACTGGTAGACCAAAGAGTGGGCATAACACCGAGCCTGCTACAGTCCATCGATGCGGTCAATTCGAGGCAAATACCCAGAAAACAAAGAGTTTTATGCCCGCGGCGCGCGTGACCGAGACTGCGGAATTCGCGACACACAGCGCTACACCCCGACATTCAATATCTAGGTGTATGTACCCAATATCAAAACCATGTCTGGTTTTTGATAGAAAAATAGTTCATTGCAAATCCATGAATTTCCCGGTGGATCGCGACGATCCCGACACACCAAGCATTGCTCCGCCGGGATATCCGACTCGGCATTGACGACGGCGCGTCAAAGAACCATCGCTGCAATGAGACATCGTCCGCACAGCAAATACACCTGTCAGAAATAACAGGCTCATCGCGCCGCTACTCCCCCGGCATCACTCCGGTATATCTCGCCCGCGGCCGAATCAACTTCCCCTCCGCCTGCTGCTCCAACGCATGCGCCAACCACCCCGCGAGCCGCCCTGCCGCGAACATCACCAACGCAGGCGTCGCCGGCAACGCATTCGCATGACAAATCGCGGCGAGCATGAAGTCGATGTTCGGATGTTGGCCGCTCACGTCTTCGGTGGCGGTGACGATCGCGTCGAGTTCGCGCATCGCGGGTGCGTTCGCGTGTTGCGCGCGCAGGCGTGCGAGCAGTTCGGCGGCGCGCGGGTCGCCGTGCGGGTACAGCGCGTGGCCGAAGCCGGGGAGGTCGTCGCCGCGTTGCAATCGGGTTTCGATGAAGTCGCGCGGCGATGCGGCGTCGCGCGCATCCGTGATCAATGCGTAAGCGCGCGCGGTAGCGCCGCCGTGGCGTGGGCCGGAGAGCGCGGCGAGGCCCGCGCACACGGTCGCGTGCAGATGTGCGCCGGTCGAGGCGACTACGCGCGCGGCGAAGGCGGAGACATTGAGTTCATGATCGGCGCACAACACCAATGCGGCGCGCACGATGTCGGCGAAACCGGCGTCGCTGGGTTTCCACACGTTCGCGAGCAACGCATGCACGGGATCGCGCGACGGCGGGCGGCCGACCAGCAGCGCGGCGTTCTGGCGGAGGAGGGCGGCGGCGATGTCGTGTCGCGCGCGCGCTGTGGAGTTCAATGCGCCGCGCGCGCCTACCGCCAGCAGCGGGATCGCGGCCATCGCGCGCTCCAGCGGCGGCAATGTCTCATCGCCGGCGATCGCGGCGACATGCACCGGCCATGCCGGGTCGGCGAGCGCCGCGAACGGGTCGTGGTCGCCGCAGTCCCACAGCAGCCGCGCGGCGTCTTCAAGCGTGGCGCCGCCGCGCACCGCGGCGATCGACGAACGCCCGCGGTAGTACGGGCCGTCCGGGCGGATCAGCGAGATCCGCGTTTCCAGCACCGGCAGGCCGCGGTCGAGGCTGTGCGCTGCGGCGGCGGCGGCGCTGCGGCCCACCTGCTTGCGCTGCGCCAGGCGCTCCACGTCGATGCGTGGGTACAGCCGCGTGCGGTGGTCCGGCCCGGGGCGGGACTCGAGCAAGCCGCGGCTCACATAGGCGTACAGCGTGGCCTGGCTGATGCCGAGCAGGCGGCAGGTTTCGCGGGCGGTGAGCAGGTCGGCCATGGCGATAGATTGATCGATCCGATCAAGATTGATCAACCCTCGACTTGGTGCCAGATTGTCGGCCCACCGACCGAGCCGGCCGCGGGCCAGCGCTTTCGTCGGATGTCACAGGAGCCTTCCGCATGACTCACGCCTCGCACGGCGCACCGCGCTCCCCAGGAGCGATGTTCCGCGCCGCTCTCGCCGCCGAATCGCCGCTGCAGGTGATCGGCGCCATCAACGCCAATCACGCCCTGCTCGCCAAGCGCGCCGGCTACAAGGCGATCTATCTGTCGGGCGGTGGCGTCGCCGCCGGTTCGCTGGGTTTGCCGGATCTCGGCATCAATACGCTCGAAGACGTGTTGATCGACACCCGCCGCATCACCGATGTCTGCGATCTGCCGCTGCTGGTCGATATCGACACGGGCTTTGGCCCCAGCGCGTTCAATATCGAGCGCACGATCAAATCGCTGATCAAAGCCGGCGCCGCGGCCTGCCATATCGAAGACCAGGTCGGCGCGAAGCGTTGCGGGCATCGTCCGGGCAAGGAAATCGTGACGACCGGCGAGATGGTCGATCGCGTGAAAGCCGCCGCCGATGCGAAAACTGACGCCAACTTCTTCCTGATCGCGCGCACCGACGCGATCCAGGTCGACGGCGTGGACGCGGCGATCGAACGCGCGATCGCCTGCGTCGAGGCCGGCGCCGACGGCATCTTCGCCGAGGCCGCGTACGATCTCGGCACCTATCGTCGCTTCGTCGATGCGGTGAAGGTGCCGGTGCTGGCCAACATCACCGAATTCGGCAAGACGCCGCTGTTCACGCGCGACGAGCTGGCGTCGGCGGGCGTCGCGATCCAACTGTTCCCGCTGTCGGCGTTCCGCGCCATGAACAAAGCCGCCGAACGCGTGTACGACACCATTCGCCGCGATGGCCATCAGCAGGCCGTCGTCGACACGATGCAGACGCGCGAAGAGCTCTACGACCGCATCGGCTATCACGCTTTCGAACAGAAACTCGACGCGCTGTTCGCGCAAAAGAAATGACCGAGGACACCACCATGAGCGATACCCCGCAAACGCAGCCGAAAGTCAAAAAGTCCGTCGCCCTCAGCGGCACCGCCGCGGGCAACACCGCGCTGTGCACCGTCGGCCGCAGCGGCAACGATCTGCATTACCGCGGTTACGACATCCACGATCTGGCGACGAAGTCCACGTTCGAGGAAGTGTCGCATCTGCTCGTCCACGGCGCGCTGCCGACGGCCT
>JAGNNB010000176.1 GCA_017990865.1 Lysobacteraceae bacterium | reverse complement strand
AGGTGATGCTGCGCGTGGCCTCGACCTTCATCGCCAAATGCAGATTGTCGTCGGCCAGCGTGCGGTAACGGGCCGACTCCGCCGCCTGCGCACCATAAATCTTCACTTCCTGTTGGTTCTGCAGCGCCTGATCGGCCGCCTGCAGCATGCGCCCGCCGCTTTCCTGGATGCGATGTCCGTAGCGCCGATAACGCTTGCCGACCTTATCCATCATCCAGGCCATGACCGGCGCGACGGCCAACACCACCAGCGTCACCCGCCAACTCGCGTAGAACATCACGCCGAGCATCGCGATGACTTGAAACGATTGCTGCAGCATCACTTTCATGGCGTCGACCGCCGCCAGCGCGATCTGATCGCTGTCCGAACTCAGACGCACATGCATCGCCGCGACCGGCTCGGCATCGAAGTGGGAACCCGGCAAACGCAAATATTTTTCCAGCACGTGCACACGCATATCGCGGGCGATGCTGCGCGCCGAGCGCGCCATGAACACGTCGGTCAGATAGCCGGCGATGCCGCGCACGACGAAGATGCCGACGATCGCCAACGGCAGCAAAACGATGAGCTCCCGATCGCGCGCGATGAACGCGCCGTCGACGATGGGCTTCATCAACAGGGTAAACGCCGCGGCGGCGGCGGCTTCGACCAGCAGGCCGATCATCGCCACGCCCAAAAAACCGCGGTAGGGCTTCGCCAACCGCAATACGCGGCGATAGATCGGCCAAATCGGCGCCTTGCCGAATGGAGCCGACTGCGCGGACTTACCGCTCATGGCGCGCGCGCCGTCGCTGCCGCGGCCGGCGCAGGCTTCGCGTTCGCAGCTCCGTTCGCGGGCGCCGAAGCGCCGGCCGCCTGCGCATCCGCCGCCGTGGCGATGCTGATATGACGGAAACCGAGTTGCCCCAACGCATCCAGCGCGGTCACCACCGACTGATGCGGCGTGCGCGCATCGGCGCGCAGCAGCACGGGACGTTTACGGCTTTCGTGATCGCGGCCTTCGCCGGTGACTTCGACGATCGTGCGCTTCAGCGATTCCACGTCGGTGCGCAGGGATTCGCGATCCTGCACGAAATAGCGGCCGTCGGCGTTCACCAACACGCTGAGCGCGTTCGCCGGACCTTCGTTGGGTTCGCCCTTGGCCTGCGGCAATTGCAGTTTGAGTACCGAGCGCGCGTCGAACGTGGTGGTGACGACGAAAAACAGAATCAGGCACAGCACCACGTCGATCAATGGCACCAGATTGATCTCGGGTTCGTCGTCGGCGCGGAAATCGCGGATACGCATCGTACGGGTACTCAACAATTCCGGTCGGCGGTCATGCCGACCACGCGCGCCGAACGATGAGGACGACGACACCGCATAACCACGCATCCATCGCCGCGAACACCGCCAACAACAGCCAGAAACGCAGCGGTTGCTTCGCGCGCACCAGCTTCGAGGTCGTGTCGCTGTGACGCAGCTTGCCCGTGCGCAAAGCGCGCACGATGTGAAACGTCAGCGGCACGATCAGCAAACCGCAGATCAGCAGCGCGACGAGTTCGCGAAATGCGGGCATGGCGACGGCTCACCGTACGTCCACAGGCGGCGCGATGCCGCGGGCGCCGGCCGCGACGTGCGCGGACGCCGGACGCAGGCCGTCGTGACCGCCGTCGAGCGTGTCCAGCAATTGAATCGCCTCGTGCTCCATATCCACGATATAACCGGCGATGAGGCCGCGGAAATAGCGATGGAACACCAGCGCCGGCACCGCCACGACCATGCCGGTCGCGGTGCAGACCAGCGCCTTGCCGATACCGCCGGCCAATTCGTTCACGTCGCCCAGACCTTGTTGGTCGACGACCAGGAAGATATCGATCATGCCGACCACGGTGCCGAACAGCCCGAGCAACGGCCCGGCGGAGGCGATGGTGCCGAGCGTGTTCAGGAAACGCTCCATGCGATGCACTAGATGACGGCCCACGTCTTCGATGCGCTCGCGCACTTGATCGCGAGGCCGTTGACGCACGTCCAGCGCGGCCGCGAGCAGCGAACCCAGGGGCGAGGTACGGCGCAGCGACTCGATATGCACGGGGTCGAGATTCCCGCGCGCCGCCCAGGCCCGCACTTCGCCGCCCAGGCCCGGCGGCAGGACGGTCTTGCGGCGCAGACTCCAGAAGCGTTCGAGAATGATCGCCAGCGCCACGATGGTGAGCAGCAGCAGCGGAATCATCGGCCAGCCGCCCGCCTTGACCAGTTCCAGCACGTCTCGTCCTCCGGCCCAAGGCCGCGTTTCGGAAGCCGATAGGATAACCGGCTTGCCGCGGATGTCCCGCGGCCCGGTCCGCGCGAGGGCATCGCCCCCGCGAATTTCGCCTGATTCCGAAGCCGCTGGCGCAATCGCCGCCGATATCGCATTGGCGGCGCGTTCGATTCACTCCCGCCGCGCGGCGGCATCCCACCAATGCCGTTTGCGGGCGCGTTCGCCGATCAGGGTCGCCCCATCCGCGCGCAAACGCACGCGCAACGCCCCGGTTTGGGCGGTGACCGGCACCGCCGCCCCATGCCGGCGCCAGCGTTCGACGATCTCCGCGCGCGGATGCCCGAAGCGATTGCCGTCACCGGCCGAGACCAAAGCCCAGCGGGCGCCAGTCGCCGCCACGAAACCGGGATCGGACGAACCGCCGCTGCCGTGATGCGCCACGGACAGCACGTCCACCCGCAGATCCGCGCGCGAACGCCGCAGCAGATCGCGCTCGATCACCTCGCCGATATCGCCGGCCAGCAGCGCCGCGCCGTGCGCGGTTTCGATCCGCAGCACGCAGCTCGATTCGTTGCGCAGATACGGAAAATGCGGGGTGGGATGCAGAAAGCGAAAACGCACACCGTCCCACTCCCAAGCCGTGCCCGCCTCGCACACGCGCAGCCGCCGCACGCGCGCGTCGAGGCCGCTGTCGGCCGGCGCGTAGCGATTCGCGATGGGAAAGGTCGCTTCGACCGCCTCGAACCCGCCGGCATGGTCGTTATCGCCGTGGCTGAGCACCGCCGCATCCAGCGCGCCGACGCCGAGCGCGCGCAGCGTCGGCGTCACCGCCCGTTCGCCGGCGTCGAAGCCCTCCTCCACCGCCGGCCCCATGTCGTACAGCACGTTGTGTCGGGCCGTGCGCACCAGCACCGACAAGCCTTGGCCGACATCGATCATCACGATCTCCGCCTCGCCGTGTTCGGGCCGTCCGCGATCCGGCCACAGCAACGGCAGCCAGAGCAGCCATGCGAGCCAGCGTCCCGGCACACCGGCCGGCAGCAGACTCCAGAACGCCGCGCACAACGCCAGCGGCAAGGCGAACCACGCGGCCTCCGGCAACCACCACAGCGCCGCGGGTTCGGCGGCGAAGCGCGACAACAGCGCCCAACTGGGCTCGAACGCGAACGCCGCCGCGCGCCACGCCCATGCGCCCGCGCCCGGCACCACCGCGTCGCAGGCGACGCCGATCAGCGACAGCGGCACCACGACGAGGCTCCACCACGGAATCGCGAAAAGATTCGCGACCGGGCCGATCGACGAGACTTGCCCGAAAAACGCGGCCGACAGCGGCAGCAAGCCCAAGGTCGCCACGCGCTGCGCCGTCAGAAACTCGCGCAGCGGCCGTTGCGCGGGCGCCGGCATGCACCACAACAACCACGCGACGCCGGCGAAACTCAGCCAAAACCCGGCCGATAGCAGCGACAAGGGATCGAGGATCGCCAAGCCGACGGCCGCCACCGCGAGCGCGTCCACCGCGCGCCAACCGCGCCGCGACAGACGCGCGAACGCCACCACCGCGATCATCGCCGCGGTGCGCAACGTGGGTACCGAAAAGCCGGTCGCTGCAGCGTACACCGCGGCGCCGAGCATCGCCGCGATCGCCATCGCCTGCGGACGCGCGCAGCGGCGCCCCAGCGTCGGCCAGCACCACCAGCCAACGCGCGCCAGCAACGCGAAGAATCCCGCCACCAAGCCGACGTGGAACCCAGAAATTGCGATCAAATGCGTCAATCCGGCGGTGCGCAGCGTCGCCCAGTCCTCGTCGCGCAAGCCGCGGGTGTCGCCCAGCGCCAACGCGCGCACGAAACGTCCGCCCTCGCTGGGCACCGCCGTCGCGATCCGCGCCGACATTCGCGCTCGCCACGCATCCAGACCGACCGGCCCGGCGAGGCGCCGCGCACGCATCGGATCGCGCACATAGCCGGTCGCGGCGATGCGATCGATCGCCGCGTAACGTTCGCTGTCCACGCCACCGGGATTGCGCAGTCCACGCGGCGCACGCAGTTTCGCCGCGAACGCCCAGCGCGCGCCGGTTTGCAACCGCAGACGCGGGCGTTGCGCAATATCGATCGCTCCCGCTCCCGTCGGTAAAGGCGGCAGTTCGTAATCGTCGTACCACGCGAGGCGCAGCCGCTTGCCGCGCAAGGCCTGCGGCTGCGAGACATCGTCGTCCACGATCAGATCGAACCTCGTCCGCCGCGCCTCGTGCGAAGGCAAATCGACGATCGTGCCGCGCAGCGCGAACTCGCCTCGCTCCATCAAGGTCGGCAGCCGTTCCGACATCGACCAAGACGCCTGCATCGCCGCCCAGCCGAAGCCCAACAAACCGACGCCCCACCAGCGCCAAACGGCTTTCGCGCGACACAACGCCGCACCCGCGAACCCCGCGCTCGCCCACACCCACCAAGGAGGCAACGCGGGCAGCCGCAGGCAGACGAGCATGCCGACCAGCAGCACGATGGCGAAGGCGGGAGTGAGCATGGGCGATAGGGCCATCCGAAGGACGGCCATCCTCGGCGATACGCAACAGGCACTGCATCGGCGAACGACCCTACTTCGCGTAGGAATTCTCCGACCCGCTCGCAGGTCGCCCGCTCGCGCCGCGCATCGCTGGGGATCGGTGCGCTGTCCCTACAAAGCGCGAGCATCGAGATTCTGCGGAGTCGATCCGACGAAAGGCGCGTCCGCCGACAGCGCGAAATCGCGTTGCTCGTAACATACGAGCGCAAGAGCGCTGTGTTCGGCGCGTTCTCGCGAACGATGCGCGCCAACGATCGCGGAGCCGCGGCACATCGACGTCACCAGGAGGAAGCCCCATGCGCAGCCACCTTCGCCGCCCGAGCTCGCGCGAGGCAGGACGAACGCCCGCCGGTCCTTCGCTGAGCGCCCATCGTTCGCACGGCCGCGAAACCGCGAACGCACCGCTTCCCCAGCAACGGCTGGGCAACCGCGCGATGCAGCGGATGCTGTACTCCGGCGTCGGCGACCCAGCCGGCGGCGCGTCCGAGAACACCTTCAAGACCAAAGCGACGTCCGGCGGGCTATCGGGCCTGACCCTGAACGTGACGTTCTCGGTGTCGGGAACGCCCGCCGACTCGCTGCAGGCGGTACAAACGTTCATGGGAACGCGCAGAAGCGACGGCGTGCAGGTCGGAGCCTATTCCTGGGAATGGAAAGGAAAAACCTGGGATGCGTTCGTCGACGGCGGGAAAAACTCGCCGTACGTCACGCTCGGCGGCAATCCGCCCGCGCATGCGTCGAAGCCCTACTACCTCACGGCGTCGGAAGTGGCCGCACAGGTCAGCTTCAGCGGCGACACCGGCACGATCAACGTCTTCGATCGACCCGGCGCCGTGGCCTTGCATGAAGAAGCGCACTTCGAAACCGCTATCGTCGCCGTGAACTACAACGGCGGCAAGAAAGACAAAGTCCTCAAAGTCTTCAAATGGGGATGGCTGAACATGGGCGCCGACCCCACCGTGGGCAATTACTGGCCGGACAGCAAGATCGCGGGCGTGAAGTCTGGCATCAGCGTCATGGGCGCGGTCAGCCCCGAGTTCGCCAACATCGTGAAACACGACTATCCGAAATATCGGTACACCTGAGCGCCTGTTGATGATCTCTCCATACCTCTCGTTGTGTCGCAACAGCCTGCTGGGTGTCGGGCGTCGCGCAGCGCTTGACGGGTGGTCAAGTCAAGCGACGCACGGCGTCCAGCGGACCGCTGCGGCACAACCCGGAGGGCCGGTCCTGTCGGGGCGCGGTGCGGCGTCATCGTTCGGTCGTGGATCGATATCCACTCCCTCTCTCTTCCATGCTCCGCGCCCCGGCAGGATCGGCGCGAGGCATGGACAGATCATCAACAGGCTCTAAGGCTGCGACATGAAACGCCCAACCAGCAAGATCGCGAACGCCCCGCCCCGTATCGGCATCCCGATCGAGCGTGCGCGCATGCGCGCGATGGCGGCAACCTATCTCGACAGGATTCTGCGCGGCGATGCATTCGAGGGCGACGACTACGTCGCGATGGTCCGGCTCTGGAACACCATCGATCTGTACGCGCTCGCGGATGCCGACGCGTTGTATTGGCGATATGCCGACGCATTCTTTCCGGGTACGGTCGAACGAGCATCGCAAGCGC
>JAGNNB010000002.1 GCA_017990865.1 Lysobacteraceae bacterium | reverse complement strand
GGTGAGCGACCAGCCGGCCAGACCGAAGCCCAACGCTACGGCCGGTAGCCACAGCAGCGACGCCTCGAACGTGCCGTTGACGCCTCGATGCGCCAGATAGACGAGAGCCGCAAGCAGCAACAACAACCCGATAAAGCCGAGCAGACCGGCGACGCCGTGCAGCGCATAACCGATCGGCGTACATCGGCGGAACCCGATGCGCTCCACATCGTCGCTCCACATCGGTTGAACGAACATTCCGCCTCCAGGCTGTCGAACACTGTGGCGCGATCTTAACCAAAATGCAGTCTGCCGGGTCGCGGCGCCCGCGCGAGGGCGGGGCTGCCTGAGGCGGCCCCGCCCATGAGCGTTCGCGAGTCGCGGAGGTACCGCCTTCGCGTTCGTGCGATGTCGCCGATGCGACGATTACGGCAGGATTTCGTCCTGCTGCGAGCAATATCCCGGCGCCGGGTCGCTCACGGCCAGCAAGTTGAAGCTGGTGTCGTACACGTACAGCCGTGCGACGAGCGGCCCCGGATAACGCCGACACCAAAACGTGCAGATGTTCTGATCCGTGCAGTCTGGAAAGATCGGATCGATGCCGTTACCTTCGAACGACCACATCAACCGCACCGGGCCGCTATCGCTACCGCCATAGCCGGCGCAGAGGTTGGTTTGCAGGCTGCAGTCCGCATACGCATACGCATACGATGCGGCCGACGCGACGCCCGATGCGCCGAACGACAGCAGCAGCGCCGAGAGTGCGGCGGCGGTAACGCCGGAAAATAAACGTTTCATGGGTTTTCGCTCCTTGAAAGTTGCGGATATTCCCCGCGGCCATGCCTCATCCATCGGCTTCCCCCCGAACCCGGCGAGGCTCGCGAAGCGCCGCATCGACGACGCGGCGATGTCGATGCTAGCAATCATCGCCGCATGCGGAACGGCTATCGGTCACGACCGCCGACAAGCGGGCGGTCGTGCGATGCTGAATAGATGCGTGACGATTGCACGTACATGGTCGAGTGGCGGAATCGCTGAAGGCATGGCCGATGTCGCTATCGAAACGCGCCGTTGCGCACCGCTCGGCGACGCGTAACGGAAACCGCTGTGCGGATTCTGTCCTTGCGCTTTCTTTTTGCCTAAATAGCCCGGCTTCCGGTACATACTACGGGTGTTGCGAAACGGCGCTGTGGCGGGCCGTACGTGCCCGCGTCGTGCGCGACTTCCACGAACGCAGTCAACGAGGAGGCGATGCGATGAATATGAATCCAGTCGGTTGGTTCGAGATTTACGTACACGATATGCCGCGCGCCAAAGCGTTCTACGAGCGCGTGCTGGGACGCGCGTTGACCCTGTTGCCGACCGAAGGTATCGAAGGCCCCAGTATCGAGATGTACGCGTTCGCGATGAGCGAAGAACCGCTTCCTGGCGCCAGTGGGGCGTTGGTGAAGATGGAGGGTTTCGCGCCGAACGGCAACGGCATACTGGTGTATTTCTCCTGCGAAGACTGCGCGGTCGAAGCGGGCCGCGTGGAAGCGGCGGGCGGCCTTATTCAGCAACAGAAAATCTCGATCGGCCCCTACGGCTTTTGCGCGCTCGCGGTCGACACCGAAGGCAACATGTTCGGTTTGCATTCGATGCATTGATGCCGCGGTCGGCGCTGACGGGCGTCGACGGCATCGTTGCGTACGTAAAGCCAACGTGGATTTCGATGCGATGGCATAGGACGGAACCGCCGAAGGCGATTCCGTCTTTGCTATGGCGAATATCTCGGGTGGCGAAATCCGCTTCGCGGGTTCGGCCCTACGATTTCGGTATTCGACGATGGCATCCGTCTCGCGGATTACGCGCCTGAGAAGTCGGCCTAATCGTGCGGGTAGTGTCGTTGCTGGAAATATCGATGAAATGACGAGTGCGGCCAATCCGCGACATTCGCGACGAGACCATGCTTCACAGGGTTGTAGTGGATGTAATCGACATGACGCCAAAGATCGACCTCGTCGCGGATCGCATGCTCCCAATAACGTCGCTGCCAGATGCCACGCTCGCCGCGCACGATCCGCGCGGATGAGCGATGCTCCGTTTTTTCGATACCGAGGCTGAAATCGGTCTTGATTCTGCGCCAGCGCATGGCGAAATCGGCATCGCCCTCCGGCAGTCGCCAAATCCAGTGCATGTGCTCGGGCAACACCACCCATGCCATGATCGAGAACGGGCGGCGGCCGCGTTCGCGCGCGACGCAATCGCGAAGTCGGTCGATCTCGCGAACCAGCAGATCGTTATCGCGTCGTTGCAATAAGTTGACCGTGAAAAACCATGTGCCGCCGGGCACCCAAAGTCGTCGATAGTTCGGCATAGTGCCCAGCATCGGATACGTGCGATGCGAGCAACATCGGCGAAACATACATAACCTCGTCAGAAAACTCCGACACGCAACATCATGGCGGCCGTAGGGCGGAACCGCCGAAGGCGATTCCGCCAATGCGTTGGTGAATACGTCGGGCGGCGGAATCCGCTTTGCGGGTTCCGCCCTACGGATGCGACATATGGTTTTCGCGAACCTCACCTGCCCGAATGCCCTGTCTCGTCGTATTCGCGCGGGGCCAGCATCTGCGGCTGGATCAGCGCGATGAAGTCGCGGGCTTGCGATGAGAGGTATTTGCCTTTGCGCATCACCACGCCGTAGCTGCGAGAGGGGAAATATTTCGCGAGCGATCGGGCGGCGAGGCGGGTGCGATCGGCGTCGGTGAGGCAGATCGAGGTGACGATGCTGATCCCGAGGCCCATCGCGACGTATTGCTTGATGACTTCCCAGCCGCCGACTTCCAGCGCGACGGTGTAGGGGACGCGGTTTTGTTGGAACACCAAGTCGACCAGACGATAGGTGGTGAGTCGCTTCGGCGGCAGGATCAGGCCGTAGGGCGAGAGGTCGTCGAGTTTCAGTTCGGGCTTGGTCGCCAGCGGATGGGTGGGCGTGGCGATCAGCATCGGTTCGAAGCGGTAGACGGGCGTGTAGTCGAGGTCGCTGGGCACGTCCAGCATCGAGCCCACGGCAAGGTCCACGCCGTCGCTGCGCAGCAGGTCCAGGCCGCTGGCGCCGGTGACGTTGTGCAGCACCAGCTTCACTTCCGGATGAGCCTGTCTGTAGGCCTCCACGATCTTCGGCAGCAGGTACAGGATGGTCGAGCTGCCGGCGGCGACATGCAGTTCGCCGACATCCAGGCCTTTGACCTGCTCGCGGAAGGCGGCGGGCAGGCTGTCGATGCCTTCCACCAGCGGCCGCGCCAGTTCGTATAGGGCCTCGCCCTCGCGGGTGGGTGTGAGCCGGCGGCCGGCGCGTTCGAACAACTGCACGCCGAGTTCCCGTTCCAACGCCTGCAATTGCAGGGTAATGGCCGGCTGGGTGACGTAAAGGGCCGCCGCCGCGCGCGAAACCGACCCCAGCCGGGCCACCTGGCAGAAGGCCCGGAGGGGCTTCAGGCGGTCGCCCTTATAGGCAAATCGTCGAGTAGGGGAGTCGGCCATGGGTCCGGAGGTGATTGATTTGCCTACTTATAAGTTTAGCTAATAATTACAATTGAAAAAACTCAGTTGTCAAATACTGTACGTGGGCGGATGGTGACTTCCCCACGTTGTGTTGGATGTCCGCATGTCCGCTGTCCTCAAACCTCAGGATGCCGATCCCTCCGCAGGCGCGCCGCAGGGTGCGGATGCCGGCGTCGAGGTGCTCGGTGCCTTCCCCGGCCAAGACGCGCTGTTGACGCCCGAAGCGCTGCGCTTCCTGGCCGCACTGCATCGCCGCTTCGACCCGCAGCGGCGGATCCGTCTGGCCGCCCGGCAGGCGCGGCAGGCCCAATTCGACGCCGGTGCGCTGCCGGCCTTTCGCGAAGACACCCGCGCCATTCGCGAAAGCGAGTGGTTCGTGGCGCCGATTCCCGACGCCTTGCTCGACCGCCGGGTGGAGATCACCGGCCCGGTCGACCCGAAGATGGTCATCAACGCGCTGAACTCGGGCGCGAACTGCTACATGGCCGATTTCGAGGATTCCACCACGCCGACATGGGCGAACCTGTTGATCGGCCAGCGCGCGCTGCGCGAGGCGGTCGCCGGCACGCTCGCCTTCGACGGCAACGGCAAGGAATACCGTTTGAAGCCCGCCGCCGAGCGCGCGGTGCTGTTGGTGCGCCCGCGCGGCTGGCATCTGGACGAAAAGCACATCCGCATCGACGGCACGCGCATGAGCGGCAGCTTGTTCGATCTCGGCCTGTTCGCCTTCCACAACGCCGCGGCGCTCGCGGCGCAGGACCGCGGCCCGTATTTCTATCTGCCCAAGCTGCAGTGCATGGAAGAAGCGCAGTTGTGGGACGCGGTGATGAGCGAAATCGAACAGATGCTGGGCTTGGCGCACGGCCAGATGAAGGCGACGGTGCTGATCGAAACGCTGCCGGCGGCGTTCGAGATGGACGAGATTCTGCACGCGCTGCGCGACCGCATCGTCGGTTTGAACTGCGGGCGCTGGGATTACATCTTTTCGTACATCAAAACGCTGCGCGCGCATCGCGGCGGCGCGCGCGCCAGCCGCGTCCTGCCCGAACGCGGGCAAGTGACGATGACGCAGCCGTTCCTGAAAGCGTATTCGGAACTGCTGATCAAGACTTGTCACCGCCGTCGCGCGCATGCGATGGGCGGGATGGCGGCGCAGATTCCCAATCCGCGCGACGAGGTGGCCAATGCCGCTGCCATCGCGCGCGTGCGCGCCGACAAACTGCGCGAAGCCGAGGCCGGTCACGACGGCACTTGGGTGGCGCATCCGGGTTTGGTGCCGATCGCGCGCGAGATTTTCGATGCGCGCATGCCGCAGCCGCATCAACAGCATGTCGGCCGCAGCGACGTGAACGCGACGGCGGAAGACCTGCTGCGGCCTTCGCTCGGCACCATCACCGAAGCGGGTTTCTTCGGCAATGTCGAAGTCTGCGTGCGTTATCTCGCCGCGTGGCTCGACGGCAACGGCTGCGTGCCGATCCACGGCATGATGGAAGACGCCGCCACCGCCGAAATCGCGCGCGCGCAATTGTGGCAATGGCTGCATTACGCCGATGGCGACGCCGCGCGCGGCTCGCTGCATTTGGCCGACGGCACGCAGTTGGATTTCGCGCTGTTCGAGCGCGCCCTGATCGGTTTGCCGTCGAAACTCGCCGCCGACGCCACCGTCGCGGGCGCCTCACGCGTCGACGAAGCGATCGCGCTGCTGTCGGAACTCACGCACCGCGACACGCTCGCCGATTTCCTCACGCTGCCGGCATACGAACGGATCGATTGAACCGTCGATGTTGTGGGAGGGCCGGAAGGCCCGATGGATTCTGCATTCGGGCCTTCCGGCCCTCCCACAGCCTTCCGGCGCTCCTACAGCCCCTTTTCTACCAGACCCCACGCAGGACCCACGACCATGAAGACCACGCTCCCCACCGCCGAACAACTGAAGCTGGATTGGAACAACAACCCGCGCTGGGCCGGGATCACCCGCCCCTATTCCGCCGAGGAAGTCGTGCGTCTGCGCGGCACCGTGCCGGTGGAGCATTCGATCGCCAAGATCGGCGCCGAAAAACTCTGGAAATCGCTGCAGACCGAGGACTTCGTCAACGCGCTCGGCGCGATGACCGGCAATCAAGCGATGCAGCAGGTGAAGGCCGGCTTGAAGGCGATTTATCTCAGCGGTTGGCAGGTCGCGGCCGACGCCAACATCGCCGGCGAAATGTATCCCGACCAATCGCTGTACCCGGCGAACTCGGTGCCGCAGGTGGTCAAGCGCATCAACAACACGCTGCTGCGCGCCGATCAGATCCAATGCGCGGAAGGCACCGGCGATATCGACTTTCTGCAGCCGATCGTGGCCGACGCCGAAGCCGGTTTCGGCGGTGTGCTGAATGCGTTCGAATTGATGAAAGCGATGATCGAAGCCGGCGCGGCGGGCGTGCATTTCGAAGACCAACTCGCCAGCGTCAAGAAGTGCGGCCACATGGGCGGCAAAGTGCTGGTGCCGACTCGCGAAGCGGTGGAGAAACTGGTCGCCGCGCGCCTCGCCGCCGACGTGATGGGCACGCCGACGCTGATCGTCGCCCGCACCGACGCCGAAGCCGCCGATCTGCTCACCAGCGATGTCGACGCCAACGACGCGCCGTTCTGCACCGGCGAGCGCACGGTCGAAGGCTTCTACAAGACCAAGAACGGCTTGGACCAGGCGATCAGCCGCGGCCTGGCGTACGCGCCTTACGCCGATTTGGTGTGGTGCGAAACCGGCAAGCCGGACCTCGAATTCGCACGCAAGTTCGCCGAAGCCATCCACGCGAAGTTCCCGGGCAAGCTGTTGGCCTACAACTGCTCGCCCAGCTTCAACTGGAAGAAGAACCTCGACGACGCCACCATCGCGAAGTTCCAGAAGGAAATCGCCAGCTACGGCTACAAGTTCCAGTTCATCACGCTCGCCGGTTTCCACGCGCTGAACTACTCGATGTTCAACCTCGCGCACGGTTACGCGCGTCGCCAGATGAGCGCTTTCGTCGAGTTGCAGGAAGCCGAATTCGCCGCCGCCGATCGCGGTTTCACTGCGGTGAAGCACCAGCGCGAAGTGGGCACCGGCTACTTCGACAGCGTGACCCAGACCATTCAGGGTGGACAGTCCTCGACCGTCGCGCTGAAGGGCTCGACCGAGGAAGAGCAGTTCCACGAGGCGCCTGCCGCCGCGGCTTAACCACAGCCTATCGCAGGCCATCGCAGCGCGTATCGCAACGGCCGGGGACTCGCGTCCTCGGCCGTTCGCATGACTTCCAGCCCGTCGCGACGGGCTGCGATTTGCGTATGCTGTGCGGTCCCGCAATTTTCGAAGAACGCCGCATGCGAATTTCGTCCCTGGCCGCCCTGTGTTTGGCGGCAACGCTCTCCTTCGCTGTCGTCGCCGACGACGCGATCGCCATCGACGGCACGCCGCAGAGCCTGCGCGCATCGCAAGACGCCCTCAAACGCGATCTCACCGCCAAGAAGGGCGATTACGAGCACCTCACGGACGGCGAGAAACAAGCGATCCTGCGCAAGCAGGACACGGTCTATGCGCTGATCGAAGGCCGCGACAGTTTCGATGGCCTGCGCGAGGACGAGAAGGTCCGTTTGTTCAATGCGGTGGAGGAAGTCCGCGCCCTCGTCGCGAAGGCCGAGGACGGCCGGATGGTGTGCGAGCGGGTGAAAGTGATCGGCTCCAATCGCCCGCAAAACAAATGCCTGACGGTCGCCGAACGCCGCCGGCAGCGCGAGCGAGCCCAGCAAGAAGGGCTGAAGGTCGAACGCTGACCCGCCGCTTCTGGACCGCCCGCGGCACCGGCTGAGGGCGGCCTACCGAGGGCAGCCCAGGTGCGCATCGCCTGCGGTTGTGGTACACCGACATTTCGGACGGTGGCTCGGAGGCGACGATGAACATCCGCAATCTGCTCGCGGCGACGATCGCGACGCTGGCGCTGTGGCTGTCGGTCGCGATGGCCTCAACCGAGAGCCCGATCCCGCCGGCCGTGCGCGATATCGTCGTTCAGCAAAGCCACTTGCGGGCCATGGTGGTCGCTGGCCGCGGCCCCTTCAAAGATCTGACCGCGAACGATCGCGACGCTCTGGTCAAGACCCAGACCCGCGTGCTGGAAATGCTGGACGGTCACGGCAGCATCGACGAACTGCTTGTGGACGAGAAAATCGAGCTGTTCAACCATCTCGAATCCGTGAAGGCGGCCGTCAACAAAGCCACGGACAATCGCCAAGTCTGCGAGCGCACGAAAGTCATCGGCAGCAATCGCTATCGCTTGCTGTGCATGAACGTCAGCGATTACCGCGAGCAAAAACAGCAAGCGCAGAAAGCGTTGACCTCCACCGCGCCTTAAACCCGAAGCGTTTCGCAAGGTCGGGGCCGACACGTCGCCCTGGCGTGTGCGGACATCGTGGCCTCGGGCGTATCTGAGGCTCTCCACGGCGGTTCAGTGCCCGCGCGAATGCCGCGAACGCGTCATCCTCGTTCAGCGAGGCCTCCGCGGTTCGGAGCCTCGACCTCGCATCTTCGGCGCACACACAGCGCCTTCGCGCCGTCTCTCGAGGCCCTCTCGCCGATTCGGCGGCGCGGACCGCATCGGCCATTTCAACGCCTTCGACGAAGACTGCGACCTTTTCGCGCGGTCCGACATCCTCACGTTCAAGAGCCTGTTCAAAATCGTCGCGAGCGATGGGGATTTCGCGCCGCCCGCAGCGCAGAAAGCGGAGTGTACGTAAAGGTACATGAGCATTTCGAGCAGCGGACGGCGCGAAAGCACCGAGCGCAGCAGATTTTGAACAGGCTCCAAGACGCCCTGCCGAATCGGGCGTCTTCGTTCCCGAGGGACTTCTTCACCAGCAGCGGAGCGCTGCCGACCGTTCATGACTGCGCTTGTCGCGGCATCGGTGGCGTTCGGCCGCGATTCGAGACCCGTCCACGACCGCGATTCGATGCTGCGATTCGCGACCGCATTCACCTCCTGAGGATTTCGTTATGACGTTCGCAATCGCTTCCGATGCCATCGCACCCCGCAGCCGACGCGCACTCGCCGCGACGCTCGCTCTCGCCTTGAGCGCGGCGTTCTGCTGCTCGGTGCTCGCCCAATCGACGCCGGAGCCCGAAGCGGAAACGCAGCAACCGACGGTGCAGCAGATCGTCGAGCAACAAACGCAATTGCGTGCCGATGTGTTGGCCAGGAAGGGCGCGTTCAAGGATCTCACGCAGATCGAACGCGACGAATTGACCGCGAAACAAAGCCGGATTCTGCAGCTTCTGGATGGTCGTGACGACGTGTCGCAACTGCGCGCCGAAGACAAGATCGAGCTGTTCAATCACCTGCAATGGGTAAGTGCGGTCGTGCGCAACGCCGAAGAAGATCGACAAGTGTGCGAGCGTTCGCGCACGGTCGGTTCGAATCGCTTTCAAGTCGTGTGCATGACCGCCAGAGAGTATCGCGAGCACAAAGAACGCGCGCGGCAAAGTCTGCGTACGGCGGTGAAGTGCCAAGGCAAAGAAACGCTGGGCTGCAAGAACGAATTGGGCGGCAGCCTCGGCGGCGAAAGAAAAGTCGCAGTGAACATCCTTTGAGTCGCGCGGGTTTTCCATCGATTCGGCGCATCGGGGCTGCGATGAAGCGCCCGCAAGGAGACATCGCGATGATCATGGCCTTTTTCGCAAAGGATCTGTCCGCTCGCTTTCGCGGCGCCGCCGCCGTCGCGCTCTGCGTCGTCGCGCTCGCAGCGACGACGTGGGCGGTCGCGGGCAACCGCGTTCGCTCCAACGAAGCGGCTTCCGCGGCCGCGGCGCCGACGATCGCGAGCATCGTCGCCCAGCAGATCGAGCTGCGCGCGAAG
Organism: Lysobacteraceae bacterium; assembly: GCA_017990865.1. Taxonomy (GTDB): domain Bacteria; phylum Pseudomonadota; class Gammaproteobacteria; order Xanthomonadales; family Xanthomonadaceae; genus Lysobacter_I. The sequence goes on along the minus strand of JAGNNB010000002.1, from coordinate 15,031 downwards.
GTCGCGGCCAGGCGCGGCCCGTTCAGAGAGATGTCGGAAGGCGACCGCCATCGTTTGATGGCGCAGCAGGACCGCATCCTCGAACTGTTGAAGGGGCGCGACAGCCTCGATGGGCTGCGCGCCGAAGAGCGCGTCGAAGTGTTCAACCATTTGGAATCGGTCAAGGCCGCGGTGGCCCAAGCGGAAGACGAGAGACTCATCTGCGAACGCACGCGTCTGACGGGCAGTCATCGCTATTCCGTCGTGTGCATCACCGGACGCGAATATCGAGAACACAAGGAAAACGCCCGTAAAAGTCTGCGCACGGTGATGAAGTGCGAAGGCGGATGCAACTCGGACTGACGATCGGACACGAACACTCGATATCGTCGATGCGCCGTTACCGAACCAACCCACCAAAGAGGGAATACATATGAGTTCATTCGCATTCGAAAGAAATCTACGTCGCCAACATGCGGCCGCGCGCGCATGGAAGGTTTGCGGGTTGGCGGTCGCATTGGGCGTCAGTTTCGCGTCCATGGCCGCCGACCCGCCTGCTGCCGAGCCGCCGCAGCCGACGTTGCAGCAGATCGTCGAACAGCAGACGCAATTGCGAACGCAGGTCGCCGCCAAACGCGGTGCGTTCAAGGACATGCACGACGGCGATCGCGACCGCTTGCTGAAACAACAAGACCGACTGTTGCAGATGCTCGACGGTCATCAGAACTTGGACGAACTGCGCGTCGAACAGCGCGTCGAGGTCTTCAATCATCTGCAGTCGGTCAATGCGGCGGTGACGCAGGCCGAGGATGATCGCCAAGTCTGCGAACGGACGCGATTAGCGGGCAGCCATCGCTTCACCACCGTTTGCATGACCGGCCGCGAGTACCGGGAACACAAGGAAAACGCGCGCAAGAGCGCGCGCACGATCGGCAAATGCCAGGGCGACGCCCAGCACTCGGAAGTCTGCAACGTGCGCTAGTCGAAGAGGCGCAAGTCGAAGCGGCGCATCCTTACGGCGCGGTCGATGCCGTTTTTCGCCTGCGACAGGCGTGCGTCGATCGCGCATACAAGCGACACTCACGTCACCTCGGTCGCGACGATTCGCGGCAGAGCGTCGGTGGCATCGACCGAAGCCCAGCCCACGTGCGTATCCCAAAACACATGCGCCATCGGCGCGCGGTCGGCTTCGCCGTCGAGATTCCCGTGCGCGATGTGCAGCTCGCCCGGCCAGCGCGCCGAACGGAAAAAAAGCGAACTGCCGCAACGCGCGCAGAATCCGCGCTCGGCGCCGGGACTGGACGCGAACCAGCGCAGTTGCGATTCGGCGTCGTCGATACGCACGCGATCCTCGGCCATGCCGATCCACGTCACGAACGCAGCGCCGTGGGCGCGACGGCATTGCGTGCAATGGCAATGCGCGACCCACTTGCTGGGCCAGTCCAGCGAAAATCCGACAGCGCCGCAGAGGCAGCCGCCATGCGATTCGGTCATCGGACACTCCCGCGATCAGAGGTTCGGACGATGGCACGCCTGTCGCGGCGGCGCCAGTCCGAGAGCCTGTTCAAAATCCGCTGCGCTCGGTGCTTTCGCGCCGTCCGCTGCTCGAAATGCTCATGTGCCTGTACGCACACTGCGCTTTCTGCGCTGCGACAAGTTGCAGGGAGGGGCGGCGATCCCCTCCCTGCAGTTGCTAGAGCCGGATCGCGATCAGTCCTTTCGGCCGACCCGCATCGACCGGCTCTGTGTCCGCGCATCGATCTGTTCGTCCGACGCGTCCGCATTTTCGAGCGTTGCCCGAGCCGTGCCGAATCCCAGGAAGTTGTACAGCAGCGTGCGCTGTCCCATCGTCAGGTCGCGGGTCACCGGCATGTAGCGGAAGTTTTCGAAGTTGGCCGGGTCGGTCAGCGTCCGGATCACGTTGCGGTAGGCCCGAACCTGCTGCTCGTCGCCCAGGCGCAGCCAGTTGTCCATGCACGGCGCCATCGATTCCCAGTTGGCCAGCACGTAGTTGTGTACGTTCTCCCAAGTGGGCGCCATCGCGGCGACGTTGTTGTCCGCCGGCAAAACCCGAAGATATGTGTAGGTGAAATTCAGCGGCGTGAACACGTTGCCGACGGGCAGAATCGGATGGTCGCCGGTCTGGAACACCCAGCCGATGATTTCGCCGGTCGTGCCCAATACGCGGAAGTTGACCCGGCCATTGGCGTCGGTCAATTGCTGCACGCTGGTCTGCTGGGTCGCATTCAAATCCGACATGGTGATGGTGATGCCCGGGCCGGCCGGCACGCCGCGTTCGTAGACCTGCACCGGGATGTTCGCGGTCTCGCCCTCGTCGATGTAGATGTTGGCCTGCAACGGAACGGCGCGAAGCACGGCTTCCTGCAAGTAGGTCGTGCCGTCGCCGCCGGTGATCGACAGGTTCATCCTGGCCAATTGCTTCGTCAGGCCGGCATCGAGCGGGATGTCGATGATTCCCGAAGAGGCTTCGAACGCCGCGCGGTCGTAGTGGCTCAGATCGATCTTCGCGACCTCCGCGATCGCCACCGCAGGCGGTGGATCTGCCGCGGTCAGCGTCAACGTCCCCAGGTCCACCTTGTCCGTGGCGCGATCCGAGCAGGGGATCGAGTTGGAGAAATCCAGCGAAATGCCCTTGTTGTTGGTGCGCGCGAAGGCCGTGGCCACCACGGGCCCGCCTTTGGCCGGAGACGAGTAGCCGGGCACCGTCGCCATGGTCGAGATCAGGGCTCGATCCGATGCCTCGGTGATCACTTCGCCGCTGCGCCACAGTCCCACGGTGCCGACCAGAAGGCTGCGGGCCGGATTGGGCTGGAAGCCGCCGCTGTTGAGCTTGTTCTGCAGCGCCCTTGCGGCTGAGGCGGTCTTGGGCGAGCCGTTCGCCAGGGTCGGGTCGTTGTAATAGACCGTGCGATAGGTGACGAAGCGGACCATCACGCCCAGCACGTCGTCGTCCATCATGCAGGCCTTCAACCGCTGCAGCGCCAGCGAATCGTGGGCGTCGATATCCAGCCCCGCGCCCTTGGCGAAACAGCTTTGCCACATCACCGACGCGACGCCTGCGATCATGTTGTTGCTGGGATTGGCGCTGAAGTTGACGAAGCGGTCGTTGAAGCGCTCGATCCGCTTGCCGTAGATACGGCATCCGCCCTGGATGCCGAAGCTCATATCGTCGAAGAACAACTGCGAGGAGAACGCGCCGTAGGGTTCGCAATCGACGAGCATGCCGGTGAAGCCGACCGGCGCCGTGGCGAAGGTGTCTGTGGTCACCAGGCCCGCTCCCAGATCGACACCGCTGATGTACGTGTCGTAGAACGGACACCGATAGGTGCCGGCCGGGTTCCAACTGCCGCCGGTGAGGACTTCCTGGATCGCCGCTTGGCGGAAGCCGGCAACTTCCGGGGTCAGCACCCGGCTCTGGTTCAGATAAGAATCGCAGGCGTTTTCGTCGTAGGCCGCCGCCGCGTCGCCGACCGCATAGTTGTTGGTCGTGACCGGGTCCCAGGCGATTTCGCCGCGGAAATAAACGCGCGGAAATTCGAGAATGCTCATGCCGCGTCTCCTTGTGCTTGTGTATGAGCGTTGTAGACGAACGCCGGGCCGGCCACGGAGATGCCATCCCCCAGCGGCGTATTCAGGGCCTGGATCGAGGCCATGCGCAGATCGAACATCGCGCGCACCGCGATCCCCATGCCGGCGGAGGCGCCCGCGAATGCCGAGGTCAGGGCATCGACCAGCGCGGTGTAGGCGTCGTTGCAGGCCGTTTGCGCCGCGCGCGCGGCGGGAGGATCGCTCGAGAAATCGTGCGATTCCGGATCGGCGATCGCCGGGTAGACTTGGCTCCAGTCGATGCCCAGCGAGCCTTTCCAGGCGTAGCCGACAGGATTGGGATCCTTCACCAGCACCATGTTCTGTTCCATCTCCCAGAACCGGTAGTAATGCGCCAACTCGTTCTGGAAGGTCAGCGGGCTGCCGTTGCCGTTCGGGCTGACCGGCGTGCCTTCGCCTTCCGAGACGATCTGCGTGATCGCCTTGTGCGCGTCCGCATAGGCATTGACCGGAAAAATCTGGCCCGCGAAGAATTGGCTGTCGTCGATCTGCTTGTTACCGGCGATCCATGCCGATGCCGGCAAGGCGGCCAGCACTTGATCGAGCAGGTGGTAGTACTCGCCGATCGTGACCGCCGTGATCGCGGCCTCCATTTTGAGTATGGGCGGATCGATCGGCTCCGACGGCTCCTCGATCGCCATGCCCTGCGCCATCGCGGCTTGCGAGAACGGCAGCAGATGGATGATGAGGCCGCCGCCGATGTCGCCCGGCAGGGGGCCCGGATAACTGGGCGGGTTGATCTTCACCGTGCCGCCGATCGCATTCATGATGTTGCAGGCGAGGCACATGTGGATCATTTCTTGCCCGACGATCGTATTGAGCCGCGCCAGCGCCGCTGGATTGCTCTCCGGCAGAATCGTCATCTTCGCGTAGAGATAGGGCGGCAGCGTCGAGAATTCCAGATCGATCGCCGTCTGTACCGCCGCTTGCACTTCGGCAAGCGTTTGCGGCGCCTGCCACTGTACCTTGATCATGTTTATCGCTCCTTGATCCGTCTAATCGTGTGCGGACACGTCGCGGCGCACACGCCAGGGCGCATGCGTACGGACATGAGGTATCGCAACGGAGCCCGCGCCGACCCTCCAGTGGTCGATGCTTGCGAAGACAGGGTGTTATCGGTCGCGGATCCGTGCGCAGATCGATGGCGGCATTCGTGTCGCTGTTCTTGTCGTTATTCCTGTCGCTGCGGCGCGCTTCCGGCTATGCCGCGAAATCGACCGGGCGAGCCATCTTCGCCGATCCTTCGCAGCCGGGCCATCTTGCAGTGATCGACGCGCGGTCGCAGCCTTCACCGTCCCCCTCCGGTCCTTCGGGCATGTGACGGGCACCATACTCCCGCATCGAGTCACTGCGCAATTCCCGCGACAGGCCCGCGCCGGACCTCGGTACCGACGATGCGCGGATCGACGATGCGGCGGTATCGCAATCCTCCGCGGGCTTGCCGATAAACGGATCGATCAGCCGCAACGCGCGCTTGCGCTGCGCTTCCTGGGCCGATATCCGATCGCCTCGGTCAAATGCACTGTGACGATGATGTCGCTGTCCGCCGAGTCGACGAAGACCGCGCGGCACCGCGCCTACTGCATGGGCGCGACCCGGACGCAATGACGGCCGCTGCGTTTGGCGTCGTAGAGCGCGGCATCGGCGCGCAGCAGCAAGCGGTCGGCGCCTTCGTCGTTCGCCGCCGCTTCGGCCACGCCGATGCTGATGGTGGCGCGCAGGTCGGGCGCCACATCGTCCATCGTCAAGGCCGCGACCACCTCGCATAACCGCTTTCCGAGTTGTTCGGCATGCGCGAGCGAGGTCCGTCGCAGCACGGCCATGAACTCCTCGCCGCCCATGCGGCCGAACTCGTCGGTTTCGCGCAATGCGCGCCGGCAGGCCTCGGTCACGCGCCGCAGCACTTCGTCGCCCACGGCGTGGCCGAAGCGATCGTTGATCTGCTTGAAATGGTCGATGTCGATCGCCAGCACCGATAGCGGATAAGCGGCGGCGCGTCGGTCGGACAACATGCGCGCGAGATGATTCAGCAGGTAACGCCGCGAGACGACGCCGGTCAGGCTGTCGGTCATCGCGTCGTAGCGCGCACCGCGCAGACGATGGCGGGTCAGCAGCAGCAAACCCGCCATCGCGGCGAGCAGCAACGCCAGCAGCGCGATCGCGATCAGTCGCAGGCGCTGTTCGCGCTGCGCAGCTTGCAACTGGAGCTGTTGCGCATCCGTTTGCCGCAACAAGCGCAGTTTGTCGGCGGTTTCCCGACTCAGCGCCAGCTCGGCGGCGAGCACGCGCGCCTGTTCGCGCTGCATGCGCTCATCGAGCTGTGCGCGCAGTCGGATTTGTTCCTCGCGCGCGTCCAACGCCGCACGCCATTGCCCGAGTGCGCGATAGGCGCGCGCTTGCACGTCGAGCGCATCGGCCAGCGGTCGCGGTTGGTCGTCGTCGCGAAGACGCTGCAGCACATCCGGCAGCAATTGGGCGGCGCGGCCGGCATCGCCGGACTCGAGCGCGATGAGCGCATCGAGGTAGCCGCGCCGCGCGCGCATGGCCCCCGTCAGCCCGTTGCTCAACAGCATGCGCTCGGCTTCATCGCGCGCGCTTCTCGCGTCGTCCAGACGACCGGCCAGTACATGGACATGGGCGATCCGAAGTATCAAGGAGGCATGGCTGTCTTGCGCGCCCCCCAAGCGCGCCTGCGCTTCCGCCTCCCGGTAATGCGCGAGCGCGGCGTCGAGGCGCCCTGACTCCTCTTCGGCTTGGCCCAGGCGCTCCAACACCATCTGCAGGTTGCCTGGCTGACCTGCTGCGCGCGCATTCTTCTCGAGTGCGCGAAGCACGACGATCGCACGCTCGTTGAGGCCGAGCTCACTGAAGGTTTCGGCGGTCATGATTTCCGTGCGGAGTATCGCGTTCGGCACGTCGCGATTCCGATCCAGCGCCAGCACCTCATGCAAGGTTGTCAGCGCCTGCGCGTAGCGGCCCTGGTCGCTTTCGTGGAACGAGCGCAGCATGAGCGCGCCGGAGCGCAAGCGTGGATGCCGCTCAGCATCGGCGAGCCGCAGCACATCGTTCACCGGAACCATGTACTCGGTGCGGAGGCCTTGGCTGTAAAACGCGTACGCCTTGCACATCAGGTATTCCATCCGCACCAGAGGCTCGCGCTGCGCGGGCCGTCCGGCGAGCCCGGCCTCGGCCCGCGCCAGCGAAGCATCGGGGCCGTCGACGATGGTGATGCAGCGATACGCATCGAGGCGCGCGCTGCGCACGGAGTCGTTCGGGGGCAGCGCGCGCGTCAGCTCGGCGATCCTGGCCTTGACGACATCATCGCCCGCCAATTCGTCGTTGCCGCGCACGCCGTAACGCTCGGCCAGTGTGTCGAACAGCTCCGCCGACGGGGTTTGCGAGGCAGGGCGCGCGCCGTTCTGCGCCACGAGCGTCGTCGGCAACAGGCAGGCGATGGCGAAAAGAATGAGGAGAGGCGTCCGGTCCATGCGCGAATCATGCCCGATGCCTGCGGCGTTTGGCGTTCAAGCGGGAAGAGGAAACTAGGGTCATAGTCGCTTTTCCCGGTTGTGTTGCGTCTGATCCGACTTTTTCGGCCTGCCGATCTTGCGGGGACCAGCCGCTCGTCCAAGCTGTGCTTCGATCACCGCGCGAAACCGGTTCTACCCATAAGCATGCTGGCACTACAGATGCCGGCGGATGGCGTCCACCTCGTCCGGGCCTACCGTCTCCATGACCGGCGCACGGTAGACCCGCTGACGTTCCGTCGGGTCGCTGGATAGCGACAGATACCCGGCGTGCGCGAGACCAGGGGGTCGTATTCACCGTAGGCATTGCTTCGATGATTCGACCACGGGTAGTCCTTGGATCGACGACCATGGTGGCGCGCAACGGATTGAGTTCGATGTAACGATGGCACCGCATCAGGTAGCCGCCGTTTTCGACTAGACACGCCTTGTAGCGACCCTCCCAGAGCGTGCCGGTCCGACGGTATCGGTCGTTGATGGAGCGCACGTAACGCCGGCCCAGCGATTGCATTACCCGGCCGATCGCGCCTTCCTTCATCGGCGTGACAAGCTGGTGGACATGGTCGGTCATCAGCACATAGGCATGCACCGCGCAGCCTTCACGCATGGCGACCTCATGCAGATCGCTGCGATAGCGGAGGTAGTTCGCGTCGACAAAGAAGCAGGGCTGGCGATCGTTGCCGCGCTGGATGATGTGCTGCGGCACTCCGGGCACATCAAGTCTGGTCGGGCGTGGCATGGCGTGAATGAGTACAGGGAAGAAGTGCCCGTCATGCTGATGCTGCGTCGTGAGCCGGTCTTTCGGACTGGGCCGCTACGCGTTGTGGGGAAAGTCCACACTGCCCCCGGTTTTCCTCGAGCTACTTCGCCGCGTCCGCCAGATGTGGCGCGACCTCCAGGAGCCATGCCGCCGCGAACCCCGCTACCCGGGCCGCATCGGCGTGCGATCTGATCTTGTTTCCGGTGGACTGGATGCCCAGCCCGCCGAGCTGCATTAGCGCCTTGTCGAACACCATCAGCGCATACGTCTCAAGCGTAGCGACCTTGAGAGCCTCATCGCGAATTGCCTGTACCAGCAAGCGAGTGTTCTCGGCGCGTGAAAGATCGGTTCCGCCGGGCTCGGCAGACAGGCAATAAAGTGATTTACAGTGCGCCACAATCTCTGGCTCGCGGCCGTCTGCATCCTGTTGAAGCAGCAAGGTGACCTCCAGTGTCGCCAAGTCAGCCACGTTCACACCGGCTGCGCACCCTTCGCCATCGAAGATGAAGGCCAGAGGCTTCTCTGACACGAACTCGACTGCGATGTTCGTGAAGTTCAGGTCACCGTGAAGCATGGTCTGCCGGGAATGACGCACGAGGTAACGACTTGCCTTGAGGCGGTCGTAGAGATCGATCGGATTCGCGCCGGCACGGGTGTCGCCGTCGGCCCGGCTCTGCCATTGGGCCTTGATGATCGCACGGTCGTGGTGGGACCAGATCAGCTCGGCGACTGGGCGCTCGTCCGGCGAGGTGTCGCCGAGGCGCTTGACTTGCTCGGCCACGTCGACGGCGATAGCAGTCAATTGGGCGGCCACTTGATCTGTCGGCATCGCAAGCACGTCCGACAAGGAGAGCGGGGCACCATCACCGCTTGTGGCCGCCTGCGTGATCAGAAGACTCCGCGAGCCTGCAATGAGTCGCCCCTGTACCTTCACGTGCTTGAGCTTCTGCCCCATCGCCTGGGCATCACCAAACGTCGTCTCCGCCCACTTGCTCTCGCCGAACTTGAAAAAGCTGTGCAGCGAGAAGCCCCGTGCATTATTCAAGATGAACCGGCCCATGAGGGTCTTCGTCCACACCCCGCCTTGATCGCTCTGGGCAGACCACCACTCCAAGTCCAAGCCGCTCGTCTGCTCCCTTAGGGCTGCGAGCCGCAGGAGATACTCCTCCCGTGGCGACAGCGTCGGAAATGCCCGAGCATCGGCATCGCGCAGGTGCACACCAACGTCGCAGTACCTATGCGCCTCCCGTACGGCCGTGGCGATCTCGTCGGCAAGGTCGTCGCTCTTGACCAGAACGCGGCCATAGGCGAACCCCTGGCGCACGGACTCCTCTAGCTCACTTTGCTTGGCCTTGTTCAAGTGACCACTGATCACCAGCAGGCACGGAATGGGATAGTCCTCTCGCTCGATACACGCCTTCAGGAGCGCCTGACCGAACTCGATGGACTCGGGCGCGGGCTGCCCTGCCACTTCGGGCAACTGCAGGTCCAGGATCACCAAGTGAAACATGCGGTCCGACGCCAGCTGCCGGAGGCCATCCTCTAGGCAGAATGCGTATTGCGGGGGATCGATTGACAGACCCTTCTTCGGAAGCACCGCCTCGAATATCTTGTCATAGAGCGCCTTCGGGCGCTGGTCATCCTCAATGATCAGTACCTGAGCAGTCCGCGGGTAGCTCATGGTCGCCTCGGCAGGGTTAACAGCACCCGAAGACACCCATCGTGGCGGACGAGCGAAGCCACTCCCCGCAGTCTCTGCGCTGCGTCAGCAACCTCGAGGAGACCTCGGCCCCGATTCAGGCCATGCCTAGAAAACTGTTCCTGAAAAGCCGCCTCTGTCATGTAAGCTGGAAAACCAGCCCCATTGTCGAGGACCAGGACGCGCACCTCCGTCTCCCGCACGGCAATACGTACTGATATCGCGCACGTCGCGTCCACGGCTTGATGCGCGTTCAGCCATAGGTTCCAGAAGATGAGACGCAAGAGGTAGTCGCTGGCAGAGATCGGAGCTTCTCGGTGACCTTCCGCGAACTCCACAGACAGATCGATGCTGCGATAGTGCCTGCTGTATTCGGCATTCATGCGCAACAACCAATCTGATAGCTCGATAGAGCGGATCTCGAAGTGGGAGTCTTCCGGCTCCAGCGCTATCACGCGCCCAAGCCTCTTGAACTCGGCCTCTAGGACTGCAAACTTGGACTCTACCGCCTCACGGATGGCTGGATCGGTGATGGTCTCGATCTCGGTGCTGAGGTCGATGAGGGCCACCTTCGGGCTCAAAAGAGCGTTTCGCAATTCGTGCGCCAACCGATCGGCCACGTAGCGATAGGTTTGCAGTAGCGCAGGCTGCGTCACTGCTAGACCCGCGGACATGGCTCCTAGCTTATTGGTCTTTGGCCTGTCCGCGTCCAGAGCTGCGGAGATCGCCCTACGCGCGAACTCATCCACCTCGAGGCCGTGCCAACGGACCAGATGGTGGTGAACGCGCTCTTTCTGCGTATGCTGCCGGACCGCGTTCGCTACCACTTGACGGAGACGCCCTGCTCCCGGCTCGTCGAGTGCCACAAGGACAGCATCCATGACCGCAGCGTCGCCCTCAACGAGCCGCTCGACAGCCTCTCGGGCTTGCCTTGGATCCTCGAGCGCGAGGCGCCGCATGTCGCTGAGCGCCTGCGCGACGGCGTCATCGCTTGGCATAGCGCTGCCGCCGGAGTTCGAAGGCCTCCTCGCCGCCCTCCAGTAGGTCAATGATCTCCGAGCGGCATTGGTCGACCGTCCCAGCCTTGATCACCGACCCTCGCCGCCCGTCCGAATCCATTACGACGACCAATTCGGCCTCTCCCAGTACGGGGATGTTCGCGTTGTGGGTAATGAAGATCATCTGGCGGTGCTGTTTCTGACGCCGGATGGCTTCCACGACCGTCTCGTAGATGAAGTGGTTGTCCAGGTTGTCTTCCGGCTGATCGATGATGAGCGGCGAGTGTCGGCGCGCCAGTAGGAGTGGCAGCAGTGCGGTGCATTTCTGGCCACGCGACAGTTCGCTTGCGTCCTTGAAATGCTCGACGTCGCCGGGCGATACATTGAGCTCGATGCGGATCTGATCCTCGATGGAGACCAGCTCCAGCTCGTATGCGTCCACGTTCTCACGAAACGCCCCGAGGATCTTGGCCGCCCGCTCGGCGCCGAACGAGCACAGGCGTTCGAACTCGTCGACGTCGTTGTCTCTGATGATCTGTCCCAGTTGATCGGGCGCGATTCGCAGAAGGGCATCCAGGATGTCCTCGTGATTCCGAACGCGCGCTCCGTACAGACCCTTCACCAATATCTGCTGATACGCCTGAAGATCGGCGTTGGCGATGACCAGCATTCGGACCTTGTTGCCCAGGTCGCGTTGAAGACGATTCGCGATGTCGCGCCGTATCTCCGAAATCTTGGCGCGCTCACCGAGATACTTCACCTTCAAACGCTTCCTGGCGTCGGCAAGTTCCCGCAAACGGATGTGAGTCTCGTCACGCTGCCGCTCGTACTCGGCGACCTGAGCCACCTCCTGCTCGATCGCAGCGCGCACGCGAGCGGCTTCACTCGTTGCCGAGTTTCGCTGGTGCAGGTCGGTGAATAGGGATGCTTGGGTTCCTTGCTGAATCTGAAGGTTGCTCGTGATCTCGGCCAATACTCGATCGCGCTCGGCGGTATCCTTTTGAATCGCCGTGAGGGCGGCCACGGTGCGGTCGACCAATCCCTGAAGCTCGACATCCGCCTTGGCCATGAGACCTGCGTTCGCGGATCCCTCCACCACAACGGACGTCGAGAAGGTCCCCAAATGGACGCTCAGGACCCGTGACAGCTCGGTACTCAGGGCGCTCAGCGCCGCGCGAGAATTTGCGAGGTTCGTTGCCTCGCGGGTGTTCATCTGCTGCTGGCGTGAGGCCGTCAGCAGATCGGAGGACGTACTGTCGGGGGGGGCAGGGGGCAGCAGCGCCAGCCGCGCTCTCGGATCTCGCAGCTCCTCGATTTTCTCCGTTAAGCCTTGAATCTCGCGTTGGGAGGTCTTCTGCTGCTCCGCGTTCGCTTCCAAGGCCCGCCTGTGCTCGGAGACGAGAGCCTGCAGTGGCCGTAGGTCATCGACGATCAGTTCGTCGAGCAGCGCCCGCCGCCGATCGCCGACGGCCTCATCTGCGATCGCCTCGATTTCCGCGCTCGCATAGGCGTCGAGCGGTAGGAACGTGCCGCGGTCCAGATCGACGCTGGTGACCACCCGACCCGTGGAGGACGACAGGCTCGCAGGTTGCTTGTACTGGCGCCTGATAATCCAAGCTTCGCCGCGAGCATCCGGGCTTGTTCTAAGAGCAACCACACCACCGCCGAGATTGGCTTGGAGCAGGTCGGCGCGCGCCTTCGGGAGAATCGAGTTCCCAGAGAGCACGTACCGGGCGGCTTCGGCCATCGTCGACTTTCCGCTTCCGCGAGGTCCAATGATGCAAGTCAGACCGCGAGGAAGGCGCAGCGACAGGCCTTCAAGGAATCCGCCACCGATCTCGATAGCTTCGATCGTCCACACGCTCATTTGGTCTCCTGCTCGCCAACTTACAACAAAAACCAATATGGATATTCCGCCCATGAGAGGCCCGCATTCCGGCCGATGGGAGTATAGACAGTATTGGACATCCAGCGTTTGAAAGGTCGTCAATAAACGGCCGTAATGGCAGTCCGAGCCTCTATTCGTTTCATCCAAAGTTACGGATTTTCAAAAAAAACGAAAACTAGGGTCTGTGTGGCTTTTGTCCAGTTGTGATGATGGTCTGAAGGTCGCCCGATGAACTCACGTTGCTCGTGACGCTACTGCTCACCCCTCTGCCGATACCCGATCGCCTCCGCTACGCGCTAAATCAGTGGTCAGTGTGGTCTTTTTCAATTTTTGGCGGGATCAGTTTCACTTCTCATCGATCAAATAGAATGACGTGCGATATTTACGCTTGTGCGGCCTGCGAGGCGAATGCCGTGCAGATGCCGATGAGTGCGCAAGAGTGAATACTCGCCACGCCGAACGATCAAGCCGCACGCAGACTCGCCGATTCGCCTTTGCGATACCCGATCGCCTCGGTCAAATGCGCCGTCGCGATGACATCGCTATCCGCCAAATCGGCAATCGTGCGCGCGACGCGCAGGATGCGGTGCATGGATCGCGCGGAGAGCTGCAGCGCTTCGATCGCGCGTTCGAGCAGAGCTTGATCCGCGGGCGCCAAGCGACAGGCCGCCATCGTCTGCGCTTGATCGAGCCGACTGTTGAGCGTGCCCGCGCGTGCGAGTTGGCGTTCGCGCGCACGCACCACGCGTGCACGGACCACATCGCTCGACTCGCCGGCCGGTGCATCCGGCCGCAACGCCGACGGCGGCAGTCGTGGCACGTCGAGATGCAGATCTATGCGTTCGAGCAATGGGCCGGAGATCTTGCTGCGATAACGTCGGATGGTATCGATCGGGCAACGACATCGGCCTGAAGGATCGCCTGCCCAGCCACACGGACATGGGTTCATCGCCGCGACGAGTTGAAAACGCGCGGGGAACTCGCTCTGCCGCGCGGCGCGCGAAATCGTGACCACGCCCGATTCCAACGGTTCGCGCAGCACTTCGAGCGCGCGGCGGTCCCATTCGGGCAACTCGTCGAGGAACAGGACGCCGTGATGGGCCAACGAAATTTCGCCGGGGCGCGGATCGGCGCCGCCGCCGACCAGAGCGACTGCGCTGGCGGTGTGATGCGGGCTGCGGAACGGGCGTGTGCGCCAGCGGCTCGGATCCAGGCCGCGACCGCTCACCGAGGCGATGGCGGCGGTTTCCAAGGCGTCGGCTTCGCTGGCGTCGGGCAGCAGGCCCGGCAGTCGCGAGGCGAGCAGGGTCTTGCCGCAGCCGGGCGGGCCGACGAGAAGAATGTGATGACCGCCGGCCGCCGCGACTTCCAGTGCGCGTCGCGCCTGCGTTTGGCCGCGCACGTCGCGCAGGTCCGGTCCGTGGTCGTATTGCGCTACGGGTGCGGTCGCGAGCGGCAAGCGTTTGCTGCCGTTGAGCGCGGCGCAGACTTCGAGCAATGTTCGCGCGGTGTAGGCCTCGACCTCGGACGCGAGCGCGGCCTCGGCGCCGTTGCCGACAGGCACGATCAATTTGCGGCCGGTCTGCGCAGTGGCCAAGGCGGCGGGCAGCACGCCATCGACGCTGCGCAGCTCGCCGGTCAGGCCGAGTTCGCCGAGAAATTCGTATTCCGCCAACGCCTGAACGGGGATCTGACCACTCGCAGCCAGAATCCCGAGCGCGATCGGCAAGTCGTAACGACCGCCGTCCTTGGGCAGATCGGCCGGCGCGAGGTTCACGGTGATGACGCGCGCGGGGAATTCGTACTGCGCGCATTGGATCGCCGCACGCACGCGGTCCTTGGCTTCGCGTACCGCCGCTTCGGGCAGGCCGACGATCGACATCCGCGGCAGGCCGCCGCCGAGGTAGACCTCCACCTTCACCGCGGGCGCACGCACGCCCGACCGCGCACGGGTGTGCGCAAGCGCAAGATTCATGGCGGTGCCCCTTAGTCGCGGGGCGGTGCGGTATCGCCGCCGTCGCGCTCGGCGAGCTGCGCTTCGAGGCGTTCGACCAGCATGCGCAGATCGTCCAACTGCTGCCGCGTGCGGACCAGCACCGCGCGCTGCACGTCGAATTCCTCGCGCGTGACCAAATCGAGTTTGGCCAAGCCGCTTTGCAGCGCGGCCTTGAAGTTGTCCTGCATTTCCTCGCGGCCCTCGCGCAGCGCGGGTGGCACCAGGCCGCTGAGGCGGCGGGCGAGGTCGTCGATTTGGCTGAGGTCGATCATGGGCATGTCCGGTGGATTGTAGCGCGGACCTCAGGGTGCCGCGCGGCGGCACCACGGGCTATCGGGGAATGCCGCGTAGCGGGGTCGGAAAAGTCCGACATTCGTCGGATCGCGCACGCACGCTGCGATGGCGATGCTGCGCGAATGTCGCATTCAGCGTGCTCGGCCTGCGAACGAACGGCCCCTCGGAGCGCGCCGCCGAATCGCGCTATCCTCTGCCGACAGATCGAGTTCGAAGGAAGCGCCGGATGAAAATGGTCATGGCCGTGATCAAACCGTTCAAAC
>JAGNNB010000175.1 GCA_017990865.1 Lysobacteraceae bacterium | reverse complement strand
GCCAAAGCCACGCAAATGGTGTCCGAGGCCATCGCCAGCGGCAACGTCAACGCGATCAATTACTTCATCGCGCAGAAGTACATCGAAGCGTTCAAGGCCTTGGCCGAAGCGCCGAATCAGAAATTCATCCTGATGCCGATGGAGTCCAGCGGCATTCTGGGTTCGCTCGCGGGCATCACCGAATTGGCGAAAGAAGCGTTGAACCATCAGCAAAGCGGCGGCAAGCCGCCGGCGATCACGCGCGGAGGCTGATCATGGGCGGCGACGTGTACTTCTGGGCGGTGGTCGCGCTGTTGCTGATCGCGGCCGAAGTGATGGCCCCGGGTGCGTTCATGCTGTGGCTCGGATTCGCCGCCGCGGCGATGTTCGTGCTGGCGTGGCTGATGCCCGGAATGCCGATTGTGCTCCAGGCGGTGCTGTTCGTGGTGCTCGGGTTCGCTTCGATTCTCGCGTATCGCAAATGGTTGCAGCGGCAGCAGGAGCCGGAAAGCGATCAGCCGGCGCTCAATCGTCGCGCGGCGCAATTGATCGGCCGAATCGTTCCGTTGGAGCGCGCGATCGAGCGCGGCACCGGCCGCGTGCAGATCGCCGATGCCTATTGGGAAGTCAGCGGCCCCGATTTGCCGCTGGGCGCCAGCGTGAAGATCGTCGGCGCCGACGGCATGACGCTGCGCGTCGAAGCCGTCGACTGACGCGCCGCTCGCCGGCCCTCGCTCGCCGAACGCTGATGTCGATAAGCATGATGTCGATGAGGATGATCTCGATGATGAACCAACCGATGCGCCACCCGAACGATCATCGCTTGTCGCAGACGCCTCGCTTGCGCCCGCTCGCGTTGCCGCTCGCTGTGCTTCTCGTCGCGCTTTCGGCTTGCGCCGACGGCGGCGGTCCCGGCGATCGCAGCAATCCCGCGACCGCCGCCAAAACGCCGCCAGCGGTCGCGCGCGACGCGGAAGCGCCGCCGCCGGTCGCGGAGGAGAACGGCGATGTGGACACCGCCGCAGCGCTGATCGGCCGCACCTTGCCGCCTTACCCGCAGGGGCTGAACGAGGTGCAGGGCGTTTGCGTGCCCGGCGGCGAACAGCTCGAGCGTATTTGCGATTACGGCCTCGCCGTTTTGGGGCACGAAACCATCGACCCCATGCCTACGGGCGTTTATCTGATCGCTTCCGCCAACGCCGAACCGGATGCCAAACAGCCGCTGTGGCGCGTCACCGACGCGCTCGACGCGCCCTCTGCGAAAGCCGGTTATGAATTGCAATTGGGTGGCTGTCGTCTCGGCGGCGCCTTGCGCAACGAGATCGTCGCGGTGGTTCGCTTCGGCGACACGGAGTACTCCGCCGACATCGCTTGGGCGAAACGGCTGGACATCGCGACCGGAAAATTCGTCGCCGTCGACCTCGCTCGAGTGGACTGCGTCAACGTCGGTTACGGCGTTTGAGCGAGCGTTGTTGCGCCCGTTCTGGCCCGCCGCTAGTCGGCGCGTCTGGGCGCAGTGATGACGAGATAAGCGGTCTGCGACGGTACCGCCGATGCCGGCGCCATCGTGCGCGGACGCCGTCGAGCGGTCGGCGCCGCGCTCTGGGATAATGCGGCTCCTTTTCGCACGGCCGCTCCGACGATGACCCAGAAGACGATCCTTAACGACGCCCACCGCGCACTCGGCGCCAAGATGGTGGACTTCGGCGGGTGGGACATGCCGATCCACTACGGCTCTCAAATCGACGAGCATCATCAGGTGCGACGCGATGCCGGAATGTTCGACGTCTCGCATATGACGGTGGTCGATCTGCGCGGCCCGAACGTTCGCGCGTTCCTGCGCCGACTGCTCGCCAATTCGGTCGACAAACTGCAAAAGTCTGGGAAGGCGCTGTACACCTGCATGCTCAACGAGGCCGGCGGCGTGATCGACGATTTGATCGTCTATTTTCTCGCCGAAGATTTCTTCCGTCTCGTGGTCAATGCCGCGACCCGCGAGAAAGATCTGGCGTGGATCGGCGCGCAAGCGGCCGGGTTCGACGTCGAGGTCCGTGAACGCGCCGAGCTGGCGATGATCGCCGTGCAAGGTCCGAACGCGCGCGCGAAGGCCATCGGCCTGCTGTCGGCCGATACCGCACTCGCCGCCGGCAAAGTCGGTAAGTTCACCGCGGTCGAAGCGACGCTGCGCGACGGCACGCCGCTGTTCGTCGCGCGCACCGGCTACACCGGCGAAGACGGCTTCGAGATCATCGTCGCCGAGGATCGCGCCGTCGCGCTGTGGCAGGCCTTGCTCGATGCGGGCGTGAAGCCGGCTGGGCTCGGCGCCCGCGATACCTTGCGCTTGGAAGCGGGCATGAATCTGTATGGACAGGATATGGACGAAAGCGTCACGCCGTACGAAGCCGGCTTGGCATGGACGGTCGCGCTCGACGTCGATGCGCAAGGCGCGCCGCGCGCATTCGTCGGCCGCGAGGTCCTGGAAGCGCAGGCCGCAGCCGGCGCACCGCGTCAGATGATCGGTTTGGTGATGGACGAAAAAGGCGTGCTGCGTCACGGACAGCGCGTGATCTGCGACCGCGGAGACGGCGAAATCCTCTCCGGTACGTTCTCGCCCACGCTCGGCAAGGCCATCGCGTTCGCTCGCGTTCCCGCGGGCGACCCCGGTTCGGTACGTGTCGATATCCGCGGCAAAGAGATTCCGGTGCGTCCGGCGAAATTCCCGTTCGTGCGCGACGGCGTCGCGCTCGTGCCGGCGGCGTGAACCTCGCGCGTCGCCGTCCATCCGAGTCGTCCACCACGGGTATTTGACCGCCGCGCGCGGATACCTAAACTACGCACACATCGTCCCCCACACACCTCACACGAGCAGAGCCCGACATGAGCGAGATCCCCGGCGACCTGAAGTTCATGAAGTCCCACGAATGGGCGCGCGTCGAAGGCGACGGCAAGATCACCGTCGGCATTTCCGATCACGCCCAAGGCTCGCTCGGCGATCTTGTCTACGTCGAGTTGCCCAACATCGGCGACCGTGTCGAAGCCGGCACCGCGTGCGCCGTCGTGGAGTCGGTCAAATCCGCATCGGACATCTACGCGCCGATCAGCGGCACCGTCGTCGCGGTCAACGCTCCGTTGGTCGACAAGCCCGAAACCATCAACGAGGACGCCTACGGCGAGGGCTGGTTGTTCGTCATCGAAGCCGAAGACGCCGATCAGCTCAACGATCTTCTCGCCCCGGACGACTACGCCGAATTGCTCGAAGACGACGAGCACTGAGTCTCGTCCGCGCGACGCGGGCGCCGATGCGCGCCCGTTCCCGCCATCGTTTCCTCCCCGATATCGAAACCGCGCCCGGCGACAGGCGCGGTTTTTTTTAGTCGCGGAGCACGCACTGCCGATCGCGCGCGACCGACCGCGAGCAGCGCCGCGAAGACTTCGACGCTTGCGCCACAGTGCCGCGATCGTTGGTCGAAGCGCGCATCAGCGTTCTACGAAAGTCGAACGCAGGCCGTTCTCCCGACCTGCGCCGAGAACGGATCGTTGTCATCGTCGATGCGTCGTTGGCATGCGTCGAACGCGCTTCGCGACGCATCGACGATGCTCTCGCGAGCGCCGAAACGGCGTTCGAAGTTCGCGCAAATTCGCGCAATCGGGCAGGCGCAGCGCCGAATTCGGACCGCTCGCGGCATTTTCGTATCGCATTGATTCACCCGCCGCTCGCGCCCGTTCGCGCCGCATGCGCGCGCGCCTTCGCCGTCGTCGCGCGCGCCGTACGTGCGTTCGTCTCGCGATCGAAATGTCTAAAAAAAAGCGATTTTCTTTTTCTCGTGCGATCTCGACGCGCGGGTGCGCCCCGCGCGCGCCGCGTCTTCGCGCGCCGTTCCGATGCATCCTCGCTCGCCCGTCGCGCGTATCGCCGCGGGTTTTTTTTCGCGCGGGGTGTTGACAGTGGAAAAAAGCGTGATTAGGTTTCGCCCCAAGCGCAACCCCTAGCAGAAGCGAGTGAGTCGGATCAAGACCAAAACGCGAAGCACAACATGCATCTCCATCCGGGCATCCTTCCCGGTGGGAACAGGCTTCGTCTCCTCTGCGAAAACCGTCGCCGCGCGAACGACGACGGCATGCTCCCGCGCCGGGTGCGAATCGTCGGCGCTTTTGCGCCGCAACGTTTCATCCTCCCTCGCCGCGGTTTCCGGCGAGTCCGAAATGAGCGCTCGCTTCGGCGCGCGTCGCCGCACTTCCCGCGGGTATGGCTTCGGCCGTGTCCGCGACCGAATCCGATCCGGCTTGCCTTCGTGCGCCGGCGGTGGTTCGTGGGTCCGACTCCCGCGATCCTGTTGATGACTGGGCCGTAACACTTAAAGAACGCAAGTCCACTGACGAGGAGAGCCATCCCATGGCTGCTAAAAAAGCTGCAAAGAAAGCTGCGAAGAAACCGGCCAAAAAGGCCGCGAAGAAAGTAGCGAAGAAGGGCGCCCGTAAGGCCGCCAAGAAGACCGCGAAGAAGGCCGCCAAGAAGACCGTCCGCAAGGCCGCGAAGAAGGCGACCAAGAAAGCCGCCAAGAAGACCGCGAAGAAGGCTGCTAAGAAAGCTGCCAAGAAAACCGCGAAGAAGGCCGCTAAGAAAACCGCCAAGAAAGCGGCTAAGAAACCCGCTAAGAAGGCCGCTAAGAAAGCCGCAAAAAAAAAGGCTAAAAAAGCCGTAAGGCGCAAGAAGGCTGCGCCGGCCGCTGTTCCGGCCGCTCCCGCGCCGATGATGTAATCCAAGTCGTACCCCGATTAGCGGTACTAGACTCCTTCTCCGCACGCCCAGGCGGAGAAGGAGTTTTTTTATGCGCGCGCCTCGCCGACGCATAGGATCGGGGCTCCCATCGCGAATCAGGGGACACTGCGATGTCGATGCTCAGAACATCATTCGTTGCGCTGATCGGCCTCGCGGTTCTGTTCGTGCTGATCGGCGCGGTTCTGCCCGCGAAGACCCACGTGGAGCGCGAGGTCGTCATCGCTCGGCCGCCGGGCGAAGTCTTCGCGATGCTGCACTCGTATCGGCGCTTCAACGCGTGGTCGCCCTGGTTCGCGCGCGATCCGAACGCCGTATATACCTACGAAGGCCCGGCGACCGGGGTCGGCGCGAGCATGCGCTGGGTCAGTCTGAAGTCGGATGTCGGCAGCGGGCGGCAGACCATCGTGGACAGCGTGCCCGGTCGGCGCATCGTCTCCAAATTGGAATTCGAAGGTCAAGACGAGGCGACCGCGACGTTCGTTCTGACGCCGCAAGGGCAGGACACGCGCGTGGTCTGGAGTTTCGACGCCGATCACGGCACGAACCCAGCGTCGCGTTGGTTCGGCTTGCTGTTCGATCGCATGATCGGGCCGGACTACGAGCAAGGGCTGGCGAAGCTCAAGACGACGATGGAGAGCGACACGCGCTGAGCGCGTCGATCATTTTTCGGGCTTCTCGGTGATCGCCGGCGCTTCGGCGCCGCCCTGCGCGCGTTCCCCGTCGTCGTCGACGCCTGCGGGCACGGCAGCGGTCGCCGAGGTCGCCGTGACGGCGGTCTTATTCGCGTACAGATTCTCGGCGCCGAGTTCCGCTTCGATTTCGATATCCAACCAGCGCTGCGGGGAGATGCCGATCGCGCGATCCAGAATCGTCGGCAACAGACCCGAAGGCGCCGAGCTGCCGCTGTTCCACAGCACGACGACGCCGAGATCGCGTTCGGGCAACAACGCGGCCACGCCGCGGTAGCCCTGCACGGCGCCGCCGTGGAAGACCAAGCGATGACCGGCGTAGTCGTAGACGCGCCAACCCAGCGCGTAACCCGCGGCGTCGAGGCGCTGGCGCCGCCAAGCCGATGCGCCGGTTTCGGCGGGCGTGTCGATCAGCGGCGCGTGCAATGTGGCCAGCAGCGAGTTCGGGATCACATCCCCGCGATGGCCATTGTGCGCGAGCAGCCACTTCGCCATGTCGGTGATGCTGGCGTTGACGCCGGCGGCGGGCGCGACGCGGTAGTACGTCGGCTTCGGATATACCGGCGTCCACCGCCGACCGCTGCCGACATGCGGCTTCGCCCAGCGCTTGCTGCTGGCGATGCCTTCCAGACCGTAACTGGCGTCGAACATGCCCAGCGGGCGAAACAGACGCCGTGCGACGGTCTGTTCGTAGGTGTTGCCCGACACCGATTCGACGACGTTGCCGATCAAGCTGTAGGCGATGTTCTGATAGGCGTAACACTCGCTCGGAGCGCAACTCATCGGCGCGTAGGCGAGTTTCTGCATCAGCACCGGATATTCGGCGTTGGCTTCCAGATCGCGATCGAAGGCGTTGTGGCCGATGCCGACGCGATGGCTCAGCACATCGGCGACGGTCAGGCGCTGCGCCGCGGTCGGGTCGGCGAATCGCAACGACGGGATGTAATCGAGCGGGTGACTGTCCCAGCGTAATTTACCGTCGGCGACCAAT
>JAGNNB010000174.1 GCA_017990865.1 Lysobacteraceae bacterium | reverse complement strand
GAAGGTCGTTCGATCGCGGCCTTGTTCCTGGTCCGGGAGTGGTTGCGTTATGCCGATGCTGCTTGAGCCGGAGGTGCGCGAAAGCGTGATCGCGCTCGCCGTGGAAGCGGCGCAGCGGATTCTCGAGGTCTACGAACGCGGCGACGCGCGCGACGCCAGCGGCATGGACTTGCGCCATAAAGCCGACGACAGCCCGCTGACCGCCGCGGATTTGGCCTCGCATCGCTGCATCGTCGACGGTTTGACCGCGTTGACGCCGGAGATTCCGGTGCTGTCGGAAGAGTCGGCCGACGAAGTGCCCGCCGACGAACGCCTGCGCTGGACGCGGCTGTGGTTGGTCGATCCGCTCGACGGCACCCGCGAATTCGTCAAGCGCAACGGCGAATTCACGGTCAATATCGCGCTGATCGAAGACGGCGTCGCCACCTTCGGCGTGATCCAGGCGCCGACCACCGGCATCGTGTGGTGGGGCGATCGCGTGCATGGCGCGTATCGCCGCGACGAAAGCGGCCATGAGATCGCCTTGTCCACGCGCACGCCCGCGCTCGCGCCGCTGCGCGTTGCCGCCAGCCGCTCGCACCGCGACGCGCGCACCGAAGCGTTCATGGCGAAGATGGCGGCGCAGACCGGCCCCACCGAAGATGTGGGCGTCGGTTCGTCGCTGAAGTTTTGCCGCATCGCCGAGGGCGGGATCGACGTTTACCCGCGTTTCGGCCCCACCAGCGAATGGGACACCGCCGCGGGCCAGATCATCGTCGAAGCCGCGGGCGGCGCTGTGCTCGACCCGCGCGGTCGGCCGTTCCGCTACAACCAGCGCGCGACCGTGCTCAACGGCGATTTCGTCGCGATGGGCGATACGAAACTGCCTTGGGCGAGCTGGCGCGCGTGAGCCTGCGCCTATGCCTGCACCGCATCCACTGTCATCCCGAGCGCAGCGAGGGACCTGCTTTTTCTTTTGGCAAGTTCGCTTTCGAACAGCAGGTCCCTCGCTGCGCTCGGGATGACAGCGTTATTCGTTCGAGCACGGCCGCATGACCGCTGATCCCCTCCACCGCTTACTCGCGATCATGGCCCGTCTGCGCGACCCGCAGGGCGGTTGTCCCTGGGATACGAAGCAAACCTTCGCCACCATCGCGCCGTACACCATCGAAGAAGCCTACGAAGTGGCCGATGCGATCGATCGCGGCGATCTGGACGACCTGAAGGACGAACTCGGCGATTTGCTGTTTCAAGTGGTTTTCCACGCGCGCATGGCCGAAGAGCAGGGCGCGTTCGCGTTCGCGGACGTGGCGCAGGCCATCGCCGACAAGATGGAACGCCGGCATCCGCACGTGTTCGCCGGGATGAGCATCGAAGACAGCGATGCGCTGAACGCGATGTGGGATGCCGAGAAGAAAAAAGAACGCCTCGCGAAATACGGCGCGGAACACGATGCGTCCGCGCTGGCGGGTATCGCTTCCGGACTGCCGGAATGGCAGCGCGCGCTGAAGTTGCAAAAGAAAGCCGCGGCCGTGGGTTTCGAGTGGCCCAGCCCTGCGCCGGTCATCGAGAAACTGCGCGAAGAACTGGACGAAACCCAAGCGGAATTCGCCGCCGTCGCCGCCGCGCCCGATGACGCGAACGCGCGCGATCGTTTGGAGGACGAAATCGGCGATCTGCTGTTCGTCGCGGCCAATCTGGCCCGACACGCTGAGGTCGATCCGGGCACCGCCTTGCGCCGCGCGAACCGTAAATTCGAGCGCCGCTTCCGCACGATGGAAGCGCTCGCCGCCGCCGACGGCGTACGGCTTGCCGAATTGTCGCTGCGGGAACAGGAGCGCTATTGGGATCGGGCCAAATCGGAAGAAAGCGGATGCGTATAGATCGCTCGCGTCGGAACAACTCGGGTCGCGACAACGCGCGTCGCGAAAATACGCGCCGCAACAATACGCGTCGAGACAACGGGCGGCGGGACTGGTGCATCGCGGCGCTCGTTGGGATGCTGCTGATCGCGCCGTGCGCCGCCGCCGCGGACGACGAGGCCCTGCGCGGCTATCTGCTGCGTCTGCATGTCGCCGCCAAGTGCAAGGAGGACTCTCTGCCGCAGTTGGCGGGCCCGCTCGATGCGGCGCTGGCGGTCTGGCAGAACGACCACCTCTCGCCGGAAGACCGCGCGCGACTGCCCGCGTACGCGGCGGGACGTGCCGGCCGCAAAGCGAAAGCGGACATCGAATTCCTCTACGCCAACACCGCTGCCGGCGATCGTTCGGCCACGGCGCGATCCTGCGTGAAGACGCTGCACGACTGGCATCCGACGACCTATCCCGAAGTCGCCGGTACGCGTTTGTCGGAAAGCTTCTCCCAAAGGGAACTGTCGTTGGTGGCGCCGCTGGTCTTGGCGGCATGGGCGTGTCCGCGCTTGGACCGCGCGGTCGCCGAGCAGCCGCCCGCCGAACCGCTGGAGAACAACGACCTCTTCGAGACCTGGAACCTGGAAGGCTGCGGCCGGCGCTACGCCTTGATCCTGCGCTTGCATGTCGAAGGCCTGGCGCAGAAGATTGCCATTCACGACGAAGACATCGCGGACCTGATCGTTCCGATCGCGACGGTCCGGGAGGAAGGACAATGAGCCGGTTCATCAGTTTTCGCGAGTTCTATCCCTTCTATCTCGGCGAACACCAGAACACGGTCTGCCGTCGATTACATTTCGTCGGCACCACCTGCGCGCTCGCGTTCATCGCGACCGCTCTGTTTCAGCGTAATCCGTGGTGGTTGCTGGGGGCCTTGGTCAGTGGCTACGCCTTCGCTTGGGTCGGCCATTTCTTCTTCGAGAAGAACCGTCCGGCGACGTTCAAATACCCGTTTTATTCCTTCGCGGGCGATTGGGTGATGTACAAGGACATTTGGATCGGCAGGATCAAATTCTGAGCGGCGCGATCGCGCGGCCGACGAAACGCGGTTGTGGGAGGTCGATTGTAGGAGCGGCGGAAGCCGCGACCAGAAGCGCTTGGAAGCGCGCCACAGTCGGCGAAACATGGAGAAAAGATCCCGCTTGTGGGAGCGGCGTCAGCCGCGACGACGTGCGTGAAGGATGCCTGTCGCGGCTGACGCCGCTCCCACAGGTCGCATCGTCGCTGTTCGCGCTCACTCCAAGAAAATCAGCCAGGCGGCGACGACGATCAAACCGAAGCCGGCCCAATGATTCCACTTCAACGGCTGCTCCAGATACCACGTCGAAAATCCGGCGAAAACGATCAGCGTGATCACTTCCTGCATGCCCTTGAGCTGCGGCGCCGAATAGACCGCGCTGCCCCAGCGGTTGGCGGGCACCATCAAGCTGTACTCGAACAGGGCGATGCCCCAACTGGCGACGATCGCCAGCGGCAGCGGTGCGGATTTGTACTTGAGGTGCCCGTACCAGGCGAAGGTCATGAAGATGTTGGAACAGACCAGCAACAGGACAGGCAGGAAACGTTTTAGCAGGTTGTTGAAAAACGATCATCCTGATCGTTTTTCAAGTCGCGAGTCCGGCACATGTCCGGACTCGCTCCCGACGAATCAATCGCTTACGCTCTTGCTTCGTCGTCGCAGCCATCCATGGCTGCGTTAACAGGCTGTTTTTCAACAGCCTGCTAGGACGAATGGCATGGCAGCGTCGGAGGCGGGTGTCGTGCGATCATGCGGCGGCTCGCCGGTTTCGCCAAGGCCGCCCGCCCCGGAACCTTCGCGGGCGCGGCGTGTCGAGCTACGGCATCGCCTCCGCGATCCTCTCCCTCCACTGCGTTCGCCTATCCGCCATGCCCCCATCCCGCAAAACCGGTTCGCGCATTCCCCGTATCGCCCTGGCTCTCGGCGCGCTCGTCGTTCTCGCCGGCGGCGCGTGGTATTGGAAACATCGAACCTCCGACGAAGCGCCCGCCTACCGCACCGCCGAGGTGGAAGAGGGCGACATTCGGGTGTCGATCTCGGCCACCGGCACGCTCAGCGCGCTGTCCACGGTGGATGTGGGTAGCGAGGTCTCCGGCCGGCTCACCGAAGTGCTGGTCGATTTCAACGACCAAGTCACCAAAGGGCAGGTGTTGGCGCGAATCGATCCCAGCACCTTCGAATCGCAGATTGAGCAGACCGACGCCAGCATCGCCAATGCGCGCGCCGCTTTGGCCTCCGCGCAGGCTGCGTTGCGCAACGCGGACTCGGATTTCGCGCGCAAGCAGCAATTGGTGCGGCAGGACTTGGTGTCCCGCAGCGATTTGGACCAGTCGCGCGCGGCGCTGGATCAGGCGCGCGGACAAGTCGCCTCGGCGCAGGCGCAGATTCGTCAGCAACAGGCGTCCACGCAGAACGCGCGGTTGAACTTGGCGCGCACGGTGATTCGTTCGCCGGTGGACGGCGTGGTGCTCAATCGCGCGGTGGAGCCGGGCCAGACCGTCGCCGCCAGTCTGCAGGCGCCGGTGTTGTTCAAGATCGCCGAAGATCTGGCGAAGATGGAAATCGTGCTGGCGGTGGACGAATCCGATATCGGCCAAGTCAAACCCGGGCAGCCGGTCAGCTTCACGGTCGATGCCTATCCCGACCGGCAATTCAAAGGCGAAGTGCGGCAAGTGCGCGTCGCCGCGACCAACACCAACAACGTCATCACCTACCCGGTGGTGATCGCCGTGGACAACAGCGATCAAGCGCTGCTGCCGGGCATGACCACCAATGCCGAGATCGAAGTCAGCCGCCGCGACGATATCCTGAAAGTGCCGAATGCGGCCCTGCGCTTCAAACCGCCGGAAAGCGCGCTCGGCGCGCCGGGCGGAACGACGCCGCAACGGATCGGCGCCCGCGCCGGCATGAGCGACGATCTGCCGAAAGTGGCGGCGATGTTGAAGCTCGACGCCGCGCAGCAAGCGCAATTCGATAGCGCATTGGCGCAGATGCGCGAGCGCGCCGCCGCGCGCGTCGCGGCCCCGCCGCAAGGCGGCAATGCAGGACCGACGCTGTTCGGACGCCCGCCCGGCGGCGCACAGTCCGGCGGCGGCAACGGCGGTGCGCCGAGCGGGCAAATGCGTCAACGCTTGCTCGAACGTTTCAATCAGCAATTCGGCGCGTTCCGCGGCAGCTTGAGCGATGCCCAGCGCCAGCGTTGGGACACCGAGATCAACACGTTGATCGGTTCGCGTCGCGCGCCGATCTATCGTCTGGTCGACGGCGTGCCGACGCCGGTGACGGTGCGCATCGGCGCCTCCGACGGCAGCAGTACGGAAGTCGCGGGCGAAATCGCGGCCGGCGATGCGATCGTCGTCGGCACGCAGGCGGTCGAGGTCGCCAAGTGAACGCAACAGCCGCGCGATCCGCGCAGCAGACCGCGCAACCGTCCGCGAAGCCGCCCGCGAAACCGCCGGTCATCGAAACCCGCGGCTTGGGCAAAGTCTATTCGCCGGACAGCGAAGCCGAAGTGATCGCCTTGCAGGACGTGGATTTGCGGATCGAACACGGCGAATTCGTCGCCATCGTCGGGCCGTCGGGTTCCGGCAAATCGACGTTGATGAACTTGATCGGCTGTCTGGATACGCCCACCAGCGGCACGTATCTGTGCGACGGCGTCGATGTCGCCGACCTCGATGCCGAAGAACGTGCGGTGCTGCGTCGGGACAAGATCGGTTTCGTGTTTCAGGGCTTCAATTTGTTGTCGCGGATGAACGCGCTGGACAACGTCGCGATGCCATTGAGCTATGCGCGCGTGCCGGTCGCGGAGCGTCGCCAGCGCGCGAGCGAAGCGCTGGCTGCGGTGGGACTGGGCGAACGCATGCATCACCGCCCCAGCGAACTGTCAGGCGGTCAGCAGCAACGCGTGGCGATCGCGCGGGCGCTGATCCACAAACCCGCGATTCTGATGGCCGACGAACCGACCGGCGCGCTGGATTCGCGTACGGGGCAAGATATTCTCGCTTTGTTCGAGCGGCTGCGCGACGAGGGCCACACCATCATCCTCATCACCCACGACGCCGATGTCGCCGCGCATGCGGGCCGCGTCTGCGTGATGCGCGACGGGCGTTTGCATACCGACACGCTGAGCGCGCGTCGCGCGCCCGCCGATGACGCGGAGATGGGTGCAGAGACGAGCGGCGCGGAGACGCGCGCGTGAGCGGGGGCGATGTCCGCGGCATGAGCATCGGCGAAGTGCTGCGCACCGCGGCGTTCGCGCTGCGAGGCAATTGGCTGCGCAGCGCCTTGACCTCGCTCGGCGTCATCATCGGTATCGCCGCGGTAATCGTGATGGTGTCGGTGGGGCAGGGCACGCAGCGCGAGATCGACAAGCTCGTTTCCGGCCTCGGTTCGCAGCGGCTCGATATCAATCCCGGCGGTGCGCGCGGTTTCGGCGGCGTGCGCGTCTCCAGCGGCAATTTCTTCACGCTCACGCAGCAGGACGCCGAAGCCATTCGCCGCGAAGTGCCCGGTGTGCAGTACATCGCCGGCGTGCTGCGCGGCAGTTCGCAAGTGATCTACGCCGAGAACAATTGGCAGACCTCCTGGC